>JAAHGR010000062.1 GCA_010672425.1 Symploca sp. SIO2E6 | reverse complement strand
TCCATCTCCGTGCCTGTACAATTTCTCGTGGTACGAGGGTAGACCGTCACGCTCACGTGTTGGAAGGTGCTGTCGTTGGTGCTCTCTCCCAGGTTGGAGAAGAAGCCCAAATTAGTCCTGGTGTGCGAGTCTGGCCTAGTAAGAACATTGAATCTGGTGCTACTTTGAATATCAACTTAATTTGGGGCAACAGTGCTCAACGCAATTTGTTTGTTCAACGGGGCGTCCAAGGCTTAGCCAATATCGATATTACTCCAGAATTTGCGGTGAAGTTAGGAGCGGCCTACGGTTCTACCTTAAAACCGGGGGTTCAAGTAGCGGTATCCCGGGATCAACGGAGTATCTCCCGGATGGTTTCTCGGTCTTTAATTGCTGGTTTGATGTCAGTTGGAATCAATATCCAGAATTTGGAAGCAACAGCAATTCCTTTGGCTCGCATGGTATTGCCGACTCTGGCAGTGGCAGGTGGTATCCATGTGCGAGTGCATCCGGATCGACCAGATTATATTCTCATTGAGATTTTTGACCCCCAAGGAATCAATATTTCTAAAGGGAAAGAGAAAAAAATTGAGGGAGCCTATTTCAAGGAAGACTTGCGACGAGCCCAAATTCAGGAAATTGGTAGTGTCAGTTATCCCAGTCAGGTCATAGAAACCTACAGTAAAGGGTTTGCCCAACATCTTAATCTGCCAGCCATTGCTAACAGTGGCTCCAAGATAGTAATAGACTATGCTTATGCTGTTTCTGGGGCAGTACTACCCCAACTGTTGACAAAATTTGATTGTGATGCAGTAGTCCTCAATGCTAGTTTGAACCAAGTCTCCCTCTCAACACCAGAACGAGAGGAATTGCTGACTCAGCTAGGTCAAGTAGTAGAGGCACTAAAAGCGAATTTTGGTGTGCAAGTCTCAGCTAATGGGGAACAACTGATTTTGATGGATGAATCGGGAATGCCGGTTCGGGGTGAGATGTTAACGGCGCTGATGGTCAACCTGATGCTAACGGCTAATCCCCGCAGTACGGTAGTAGTACCGGTACATGCTTCTAGTGCAGTGGAACAAATTGCCCGTCGCCATGATGGCAAAGTAATTCGCACTAAGGCTAACCCAACAGCTTTGATGGAGGCATCTCAAACAAATCCCAATGTAGTGTTGGGAGGTTCTGAGGAAATGGGCTTTATTTTCCCCCAGCTACATCCAGGATTTGATGCGATGTTCTGTATCGCTAAGTTGGTTGAGATGTTGACTATACAGGAGAGAACCCTAGGTGAGATTCGCACGGAACTTCCCCGTGTCTCCCACAGGTCCTATACTATGCGTTGTCCCTGGACAGTGAAGGGTTCTCTGATGCGTCAGCTGGTAGAAAACCACCCCACTGACAATTTGGAGTTAATTGATGGGGTGAAGATTATCGATACCCAAAGTGATAGTTGGGTATTGATTTTGCCTGATGCTGGAGATCCTTTGGTTCATATCTATGCCAATAGTAATGACCGGCATTGGACAGATGAAAACCTCAGGAAGTATCGTACCTATGTTCAGGAGTTTGTGGAACAAGAACAAGGTGTAGAATCTAACAAAGCTGAAGCGTTGTTATAAAAGGTATTAGGTGTTAGGTTTTAGGTAATGGTGTTATACCAAAACCTAACACCTAACACCTAATGAAAATTGATGCTGATCACCCAGATCTCTAGGAGGACTCGAACCCGACTATGAACAGCTGCATCTTAATGGCAGAAATTATCCAAGATCCAGAACTTCGTTACACTGCCGAGAATCAAACTCCCCTTGCCCAGATGTTGGTTCAGTTTCCTGGTTTGAGACCTGAAGAGGTACCAGCAACTTTAAAGGTGATTGGTTGGGGTAATTTTGCCCATGAAATTAAGGAGAACTATTCGACGGGCGATCGCATAGTGATTGAAGGTCGCCTGGGTATGAATACGATAGAGCGACAAGAAGGCTTCAAAGAAAAACGAGCAGAGTTGACTGCTTACCGGATTCATAAACTGGGGGGCGATACCGATTGGTCTTCACCAGCCTCTGCTGCTAACACAAATTTTGCTCGGCCAACTCCAGGACCTTCAGCAAACACCAATAATGTGGTTGTACCTTTAAGAGCCAATACCTCATCAGCATCAGTATCTGATAACAGTAATCTCGAAAGAGATTTTGCTGCCACTACCAATGAGTCAAGTTTTGAACCCTCTATAGTTCCAGCTCCTACTTCTGCCAATCCAGAAAGTCAACCAGACTTAGATGATATCCCATTTTAGCAGGGAATTGGGAGCGAGGGTTTGTCTGGGGGAGTTGAAAAACCCATGCTCTAAACTAAGTCTGTTGAACCGAAAAATCACAAGGCGCTTAAAAGCGCTACCTTGTTTTCATGCCAGCTCTTCTCAATTTTCAATTCCTGGAGGAAAGAATAACACTGGATGCCAGCTGCGGCGCATCAACTCACCTGCAAAACTACGCACTGGCCATTCAATCATCTTTCCGAGGTGATCAGAGGAAATCGCGATCGCACTGATATCGAATACCATAGCAGCGTCCAAAATCTCTGTATAGGGATTGCCTGCTTGCACCTGGGTATTTACCTGTAAGTCTAGCTGTTCTAACTCCGCTTTTGCTAGTTCTAGTTGTGCTTGAGCTTCTTTTAATTGGATATCTTTGTTTAACTCTCTACGTCCTCCCTCGCTAACCACCGATATTAAGGTACATTGTTGGAGTGTATTGTCGGAAGTGTTGCTAACAGATGCACTCAGTTGCCGCACCAGATACTGGGAAGCATGGCTACCATCGTAGGGAATCAGCAAATACCGGAACAAATGCCGACAACGCAAATCTAATTCCTCGCAGGTGTAAGCCGAAAGAAGTTGGGGCCGCAAAATCAGTAGGGGTGTCCCAACTTCCCTTGCTAAGGCAGCTGTTGTGCTACCAAAGAGCTTTTCTTGCAATAAACTGCGAATAGGCATTCCCGTAAGAATGACATCAGCTTGATAGTGTTTTGCTGCTTTCGGAATTTGGTCTATGGGACGTCCCGAAGGAGTTTCGATGAAAACTTCTACTCCCTCAGGTACATTTTCTGTGGCTACTTGTAAGCGATCACGTGCTGCTGCTATCCCTTCTTCGTCTATACGAGGAATTTCTCCCTCTTCCCACAAGGGAACACAGTAGAGGAAAATGATTTGCTTGATGCCACTAGCAGCCAAACTGGGTACAAACTCTACTAGCCGATACAAACCGTCAGAAAAATCGGTGCAGATGAGGCAACGCTGAAACATAAGCAAGCAAAATGGCTTTCTTTCACCTTACCATCTTTGGGGAGTAGATTCTTCCCTCTTCCCTTCTGACTTGTAAGTGGGGAATGGGGAATGGGGAATGGGGAATGGGGAATGGAGAATGGAGAGAAGTTTTCTGCCTTGGCCTCCTGCCTTCTGAGTTGAAAGTAGGGATTATATCAAGTATGGAAGAAACAATTTTCTTCCCTATTCCCTATTCCCTATTCCCTGTTCCCTAAAAGGTAACATTGCTCATTTTTTCTGCTTGTAAGTAGAAGTCACATACAATTCCCTTAACTGCTTCTCATCCACTACATCAGGAGCATCTGTGAGCAGAGAACGAGCCTGCTGCGTCTTGGGAAAAGCAATGACATCCCTAATTGACTCCTCTTTGGCCAATAACATCACCAGCCGATCTAAGCCATAGGCAATTCCGCCGTGAGGGGGGGCGCCATATTCAAATGCCTCCAGGAGAAATCCGAACTTACTATGAACCTCCTCTGTAGACAAGCCAATGGTATCAAATACCTGTTGCTGAATATCCGGCTGGTAAATCCGTAGACTACCACCACCTACTTCATAGCCATTAAATACCAAGTCGTAGGCTTGGGCTTTGGCAGTTTTCAGGTCATCGAGATCATCGGGATTGGGTGCGGTAAATGGGTGGTGTAGGGGCTCTAGGCGCTTCTCATCGGCGTTCCACTCAAACATTGGGGGATCAGTCACCCAGAGCAAATTGAGCTTCTCAGGGTCAATTAAGCCTAACTCCTGACCAATAACTAGTCGCAGGCGGTCTAGAGTTTTATTAACAATCTCCTCCGGACCAGCACCAAACAGCAGCAAATGTCCAGCTTGAGCGCCAGTCATGGTCAAAAGTTGCTCTGTCTGCTCCTCCGTCAGATTGTCCTTGATCGCTCCGATGGTGTCAATTGCGCCTCCTTCCTTCACTCGGATGAACGCAATACCCTTGGCACCAACTTCACTAGCTTCTTTGAATAAATCTCCCCCTGGCTTAATCCGCACATTGGAGATCTTCTCATTTCCTCCCGGAATCGGTAAAACTTTAATAATCCCTCCTGCTGCCACGGCATCAGAAAAAACTTTAAAGCCACAGTCTTTAAGCAAATCAGAAACATCAACCAGTTTCAAACCAAAACGAGTATCTGGTTTATCACTACCGTAGTGCCCCATCGCTTCGGCATAAGTGAGGCGGGGAAAAGGTCGGGGTAAGTCAATACCCTTGACAGTTTTGAAAATGTAACCTACTAATTCCTCATTGAGCTGAATAATCTCTTCTTGGGACATGAAACTCATTTCCATGTCCAACTGGGTAAACTCTGGTTGTCGATCTGCTCTGAGATCTTCATCCCGGAAACAACGGGCAATCTGATAATAACGGTCAAAGCCTGAGACCATCAACAACTGTTTAAACAGTTGGGGGGACTGAGGCAAAGCATACCATTGTTCAGGATTGACCCGGGAAGGTACTAAATAGTCCCTAGCACCTTCGGGAGTAGAGCGAGTCAAGATTGGTGTCTCAATTTCAATAAAGCCTTGCTCATCCTCCAGAAAACGACGTATCGCTTTAGTTACCTGATGACGCAGCTGCATATTTTTGCTTAAGCGATCGCGTCTTAAGTCCAAATACCGATACTTGAGCCGCAGTTCTTCCCGTACATCTTCTGTATCAGCCGTAGATACCTGGAAAGGTAACTGCTTCCGGACACTATTGAGCAATTCAATTTGGTCAGCGTAAATTTCCACTTCGCCAGTCGGCAGTTTGGGATTCAGGGACTCAGCTGGACGTTGGGTCACTCGCCCTGTAATACTGACCACATATTCATTCCGTAGAGCATCGGCATCTGCATAGGAATCTGGGGTGCGTTGAGGATCACTAACAATCTGGATGATACCGCTTTTATCACGCACATCCAAAAAAATTACACCTCCGTGGTCGCGGCGACGGTCTACCCAGCCACATAAGGTCACAGTTTCTCCAATATGATTTTTTCTCAGTTCGCCGCAATAATAAGTTCGCATAGTTGCTGATTCACCTAACTTTGGCTTGAGGATGATAAATTTTAGGCATCAAGCCTGAAGTCTATAATAAGCGCGATATAGCTCACTACGCAGTAGTGAATTGGGAAAGCCTACTTCAATGTAGATAGCTGTCTAATCTATAATCCCCTACATGAGGAAGAAGTAACTATGACAATCAATACAGCCAAGCTTGAGAGCATTCTCCAAAATTTTGTTACTGGCGCAAGTGACGTTCAGGGAGCTGCCCTTGTTTCTCCCGATGGACTCCCCTTAGCATCCAGTTTACCGAGCGAGATGGACGAAGAACGAGTATCGGCCATGTCAGCAGCAATGCTGTCTTTAGGTGAGCGTATCGGTTCTGAATTGTCTCGAGGTTTTCTAGATCGCATCTATGTTGAGGGGGATCAAGGTTATGGCATACTAACTAACTGTGGGGAGTATGCTGTTTTACTAGTTTTAGCTAGCAAGGCAGCTAAACAGGGGGTACTAATGTTGGAGATTAAGCGCGTGATCCCAGAAATAAAGATGGCTTTAGAGCCAATCCGCAAAATTACTGGAGCTTATGATGCTCAATCTTAGTTGACAAAATTAATCCTAAATGATATAAAGACCGACATATTGAGGGCAATACTATTGCCCCATTACGCTATAAGCTGTTTGGGATTTCAATGGTGAATTAGTACTGACGGAGTAGGGAGTAGGGAGTAGGGAGCTTTGGAAGAATCGATTTTCATCCCTTGAGTGGTGAATTTCTTTCATGAGGACTGCCTGATGCCAGGCTCCACCAACAGCTAATGATTATACTTCTGCTTCTAGACAGAGGTTGGACTACAAAGCGTAGACGATGATCATTAATTTGTGTATTCTTTTAGGTAAAAAATATAAAATAAGTAAGAAATATCAAAAAAATTAACAGTTATTCACAGTTCGGTTGGTTAATAAGAGGATGATCCTTCGTTGAAAGCAAATTTTTAGATGTTAATGTAAAGATAATGGCAATTATAAGTACTTTGGCAGAGTTTTCCCTACCAGAACTATTTCAATTTCTGGATCAGGGAAACAAAACTGGATTACTGACTCTGCGCTTCCAGACTGATAACCGGAATCAGGACAAAAAAAACATCCGACATGTGCTACTGCACCAAGGTCGCATTGTGGCTGTGACCAATCGCCTGGATTACCAATGTTTGCTGGCAATGATTTGTCGGCGAGGTTGGATCAGTCCAGGGATGCTACGTAAACAAGTTAACCGGTGTCCTGCTAATATACCAATTGGTCTTTACCTGAAGACCCAGGGGTTTCTACAACCAGAACAGCTGAGGCTACTATTCCATGTTCTAGTGCTCCGGCAAGTTTGTGGTTTGTTTCGACTTAGAGACGCTCATTTTAAATTTGATTCCAAAACCACTTTACCAACAACAGAAATGACCGGGTTAAGCCTGAGTGCAACGGAAGCAACACTAATGGGTTTGCGGGTTCTGCGAGACTGGACTTCATTGAGGGATAAACTACCAGCACCAACTTCTGCTCTCTACCGAGTAGTTATTGGTAAGCGTCACTTGCGGCTAGATTCCCTCGAAGGACGAGTTTGGCAGTTAGCCAATGGCTCAACTATACTCAACGCCATGGGTGCTCAGCTCAAGCAACCCATAGACATTATTCTCCAAACAGCCTTCCGACTAATCAGCGTTGGATTAGTCGCCGAAGTGCCAACGATTGCTGCCTCTCGCCCTACTGGACCGATAGAAAGTTTACCAGAGCCGATTAGTATAGCAGCAGAGCACAATAGTAGAGATAACAATGGGCAAGAATTGAGCACTTCATTTATGCAAAACTTGCTGGGTTTCCTGAGGAGTAGCAGGTAAGAGTGGAAATAATGCGTTTGGTGGTGACTGGTTCGGTGGGTGCAGGTAAATCTACTTTCATCCGTTCGGTGAGCGAGATTGCTGTCGTAGATACAGACCGTATCGCAACCCAGGAAACAGCAGCTAATAAAAAAAAGACTACAGTAGCAATGGACTTTGGACGCCTACAGTTTGCCCCCAAAATGGCTTTACACCTGTACGGCACTCCAGGACAGTCCCGTTTTGATTTCATGTGGGATATCCTGATTAAAAAAGCTCATGCTTACATCCTTCTCGTAGATGCTCATCGTCCCAGTGATTTTCAAGCTTGTCGTCGTATTTATGCTTTTATGCAACAGCGTGTGAATATTCCCTTAATAGTTGGTTTGACCCATATGGATTGTCAAGGAGCCTGGTCTGAGGAAAATGTTGCGATCGCGTTAGGCTTTGTAGATGAGGAAAAACGACCTCCTTTTGTAACCCTCAATGCCAATCAGAAAGAATCTGTAATTGATGCCTTAATTGTGCTGATGCAGCACTATGTGGAAGGGATACAAAGTGCAGTTTAGGATCACATATTGATGGGCTCAAAAACCTGGAACTTTCATGGGAGACGCCTGGGTTACCTTGGGGAATCCAAGTGCCCAAAACTAGGATGAATGCTTCATTATATCAATTCCGGTTGTATCGGAATGATTAATAATTTGGCTTTTTGGTTAGAAAACATAGACACTGGCGGGCGCAATGCTTGCGCCCCTACCAGAATGAATATTATATCAATGTAGCCGGAATTGATATTACTTATTACTTATTACTTATTACTTATTTAGCAAACCCTAGTTACGCTTGTCCTTTGCGGGTCATACCAATTCCCAAGCGGTATAAATCGGGAACCCTATAGCGCTGAACATTATCTTCGGTTCCTTCATAAACAGTAAGTAAACCAACTTCTTGCGCCAAACTCAGTTCTTCATCTAAGCCTGACAATTCATTAGGTTGGAACGGTGAACGACCTAGTTTCTGCAATTGTTGAATAAGTTCATCGAGTTCGGGAAACTCTTCTTTAACCAGAGCATCTAATACCTCTTTTGATACTTCCTCCAGAGATGAACTAAGAGCACGGGGTCTAATTATCGTCTTTCCATAGGGGTTCTTTGGCTGTTCCCTCTTCTCCCAAGCAGTAGCAGCAGTAAAGAGTTGCAGCAAAGCGCGGGGACTGCGGTTATCACTGCCGTCAGCTAACCTACGCCAAACCCAATTGCGGGTGAAGGTAGATTTGCCTCCTTTCATCCGTTCTCCCACTAGCAGGTTCCACAACTCAAGTACTATAGATTCCCTCCAGTAATCACCAATTACTACTAAGTCGTTTACACTGATTGAATTTACAATTTGTTTAAAACTAGCAGAACCTAGTGCTTGCTTGATCACTACCTTAAAAAAGTCAACTTGCTCAGTCCAAGTAAGCTTAACAGAACGTCCAAAGAAGTGACTTTTATTCTCAAAGCGGAGCTTGCGCCAAATATCTTCCCTTAACAACAGCTTAAATTTGAGATTTTGTAGATTATCGCCAATATCTGTAATTAAGGAGAGTAATCCTTCGATAGCCTGAGTGCTTCTTTCTCGGTCAGTTTTGGTATTACCAAAGCCTGTGTCCAATCCATCGAACAGCATAATTGTATTTGGCTCGACTGCTTGATCGAGACGACTCAACCAGTCTTTAGCTAACAGTCCACTCTGAGGCACTTCTAGTAGCTTCTCAATACACCGGACTACTTTTAATTCTGTATCAGGTTTTTCCTCCAGAATCTTTGCTAACGGCTCCTCCGGTAATGTCCGTTGTCCTTCGGGAGACAGATAGCAAGCAAGACAAGTATAGATCGTCCAAAACTCCCGCCAGCTTAGATCTTTATTTGTTAAAGCTTGGTCAATTGCTTTGAATCCATCAGGACTGATTACCCAAAAACTCTCTTTTTTGAGGGGACTAGGAGACAACACCACCACAGATGGTTTCTGGGCATCTTCCATAATACGGCGAAAGATAGCAGTCTTTCCTGTGCCTTTTCGACCAAGAACCAGGGGGATTTTTGGTTGCAGTGCTTTGTTAACTAACTCAGTCTCAACAAAAGTTTCCCCAAAATTTTCTTGGTATTCGGCAGTGCCTGCGGAGAATTCCAACTCTGAGAGCACCTGAGCTTTGTTATTTGGGAGACTAATTGCCTGTAGACGTTGTTCACTCTTTGTCGGTAAAAACAGCTCTAACCATTCCGCCACTGGTTCAAAATTTTGCCAAGTTTCCCTGTCAGATAAAATCTGATCTGACGTGGCTATTACTTCTTTATAGGGTATGAAGTGGGTAATATCTGATTCTAGGAATTGCTTTCCTGGTACTCCCTTATCAGTTAATCCAGAAAGCCAGTTACCGATCCATTCAACGGTTCTATGCTGGTATCGTTCCACGACTTCTGGTGCTTTACTGGCAGGTATAGGAGAGACTAGGAATCTTAGTTCAGGAGTAAAACGTTGTTCTAAGCGCTTGGTTCGCGCTGCTAGTAAAGCTTGAACTAAAGCCTTCGTTCCTGTTAGTGTTTGGGGGTGAGGGAAAAATACAATAATCGCCATGTCGGACAGGTCAAAAAGCAATGGTCCGTTTAAAGGAGTGATACCTGTGCGAGCATCTAGCAAAATTACATCCGGTTTAAAAGTTAACTCATTGCTGAGCATCTCCATCAAATCTTGCAGGGGATTCCTTTCCTCACGATACCAGGCTTCCGGATCGATAAAGTTAAGCAGACGTGCGTAATTAGCATCTGGTAAACCCGCAGGCAGACAATATAATTCATCAGTTTCAGAGACCCGCAGAATGTGATTGCGAATGTCAGGATGTTCGCCTTGATCTAAAGCTAGCAGAAGCGACAATAATCCTTGTCCATTCCTAATCTCCGTCTCCTTACCAAAAAGTGCTGCCAATCCCGGTGCTTCTAAATCCATGTCCACACACAACACTGTGCGTCCCCGACTAGCAAGAATTTTTCCAGTGTAAGCTAGTGCAGTGGAACGACCAACACCTCCTCTCAAAGAATAAAAGGTGGTAATGATTGGCAATTCTAAATCTTCGTCTAAATCGGAAGGGAAAACCACCTGTTGTGGTATGTTGGAGCCACGAGCTAGGGCTTCTGGCCATAAGGGTAAATCTTCAAGGGTTGAATCAAGAGGAAGATTGCCTGCCCATTCCTGTTCATCTGGAGTTAGTAGATCTAACCACTGAATGGTTAGTTCCTCCAAACCTGCCAAAGCTATGGGGTATCGTTCAGTCTGGGATTTACCGGTAAATCCGGAAGAAACAACAGCAATCCGCCAACCTGTAAAAGGATCGGGTTGAACACGTAGTTCCTCAACCTCCAAGTTGGCCTTGGCCATGTTTTGCTGGATACGTTCCTTAATCTCTGAATGATTCATCAACGCCTCTTAGGTCTACGGCGAACTGCTGTCTGTATTTTACCTGTTAGTAGTTTAGCTCCTTGCATTAAATCCGCTATTGCCAAACCTGGGTTACTTGGTATGGTAGTTTCATATCGCCAAGCTGTATTCCATTCTTGAAGGAAGAATGTTTGAATACCCTTTGTATCTTGTAGATCACAAAGCCTGAATCCCGATGCCTCCCATAAACCTTTGAGGTTATGCCCTTCATTGCCATGCTGAGGAAATGGTCTTCCTTGTCTGTGCAATAGTGCTTTGAGGCTACACTCAATAGCGTAGCCAGCCAGATAAACAGAGCCAACTGATTGCGGTTGATGTTTGCTGATAGCTTCAGCATCAGATGCTCGTTGCTTAGCAACAGCTAACCATTGTTGATAAGTATGAGGACTCATTGAGAAAACTAGGCTCCAAATTGCAAAAATTACCGACTAAATCAATCCATCAATTCCTAGTTGTTGGATTTTGGATAAAGCATCCTTAGCTGCTCGTTTCTCAGCCTCCTTCTTACCACAGGCTTTCCCTGAACCGTAAGGTTTGTTACGAACTAAAACCGTGGCTTGATATTCTGGTGCATGGTCTAGACCACCAATTCTTTCGGTGACATATTTGGGTAAATCGGAGCCAAAATTGGCCTGTACCCACTCTTGCAAGCGATTTTTGGCATCGGCATGAGAACGGATTTCCACAATAGTTTGAGGAATGGAATCAAACAAATTTTCGATAATGGGACGAATTGCTTCAATATTGCGTCCCTGGTCTAAATAATAGGCTCCAACTATGGCTTCAAAGGTACAACTCAACAAATTTGGACTTTGAAATCCTCCATCTTGGATTGCACCTTTTCCCAACCGCATTCTGAAATCTAAGCCTATTTCGATCGCAAATTTAGCAAGTTGTTTTTGCTCGACTAAAGCTGAACGCAATCGAGTCATTTGATCTTCTCCCATCTCTGGATAAAGCTGGTAGAGATAGTCACCACTAATGAAGTTCAATATGGCATCACCCAAAAACTCTAACCGTTCGTTATCCTCTTCTCCAGGATGTTCGTTGACATAGGAACGGTGAGTTAGTGCCTGACGCAAGAGTTTCTCATCTCGTAAATTCAACAGCTGATGCATTTTAATCTTTCTCCTTACATTTTCAGAGGGTAAATATCGGGAAACTAGAGTAAGTAAGCTAGAAACAGGGTTTCTGTCAGATTATTGCTCTCTGTTGGATAGTGATACTAGAAACCCTGTTTCTTGACTGACTTGAAGCAGCATCAGAAAATCAAACCATATCCCAACAAGCTTCTAGATTACTCTAGAAACTCTTTCTTGTTATGGTTACCATCTCAAGTCGTCAGTACCTCCGACCCCTGAATCAACATAAAGCTACTAACCTGAACTACTATCGAAAAGGTCTAATTAGGAGAGATGCTAGACCAGGGTAATAGCTTTATGTCAACTCAAGGTACAGAGGTACTGCTCATGAGATGAAAACCCAAGCTTTGAGCTTGACTTACAGCTCCGAAGCTGCACTACTCAAGTATATGGCACTATTTTAGGTTTTTGTCAAGAGTGAAACTCAAATTTAGAGCGTCGAGAGAGAAACCGGGTTTGGAGAGAGAATAGTTGAGCTAATCTCCTGTAAAATGCGATCGCTTGTTATAAGTTTCCCCGCCGACTTACTTACTGCACTGTAAAACCACCGTCAATCACCAAGGAGTGACCGGTAACAAAGTTTGCACCATCGGAACACAGCCATATTACAGCCCTAGCTACATCTTCTGGCTGACCAACACGTCCCATGGGGTGTGCGGCGGCTATCTTAGCTTTGCTTTCTGCATTGCCCGCCACCAAACGCTCAAACATATCCGTCTCAATCCCACCAGGACATACAGTATTAATCCTGATATTAGACTTGGCGTACTCTAAAGCCAAGGATTTAGTCAAGCCAATGATACCATGTTTGCTGGCACAGTAAAAAGCAACATTGCGGCATTGAGGAACATCATCAACTCCAGCATTTCTAGAACCTATTAATCCAGCAATCGAAGCATTGTTAACGATCGCTCCTTGACCCTGTTTAAGCATCTGCGGGATTTGATACTTCATCGATAACCACGTTCCTTTGAGGTTAGTATCGATAATCTGATTCCAGTTGTCCTCAGTTTGGTTAACCGTTGAGCCTAATATTCCCAAGGTTCCGGCATTATTAAATGCATAATCTAAGTGACCATAGGTTTCTACTGCTGTTACGATTAAGTTCTCAACTTCAGCTTCCTTTGTCACATCAGTTTTGACAAAAATTGCTTCACTACCAGCTTTTTTTACGAGTTGTACCGTTTCTTGACTCTCTTGAACTCGACGGTTAGCAATAACCACTTTAGCTCCCTTGTCAGCAAAAGCTAGAGCAGTTGCTCTGCCAATGCCAGAACTGCCACCTGTAACTAGTGCAATTTTGTGATCAAATTCTTTCATCCTGTGCATGATATTGAGAATTGAGAATAAGGGCAGGTTTTTTACAATAAGATGCTAGGGTCGGTCAGACAAGGAGGACAAGGAAGGAAGAACATGAATGTATATAGGAGAAGTGTCATAAGCCCATCAAATGCTTTTTGATAAGATAATGATCTATTCACTCGTCAAGAATGCTTCTTTTTTCTTCTTCTCCCTTGTCCACTTTCTCCCCTTGTCTCCCTCATCTTAACCCATTATATAGCAATCCTAAATGGGATGTAACAAGTGATCGGCTGAAAACCAGTTATAGCAAGATAGCAAGAATCGCATTTTAGAAATTGCCACAACCTATTTAGGATCGCTATACGATTAGGAGTCGCGCCAAAATAACTTACCTATTATGGAATAAAGCTAGTAGTCTTTGCCACAGGCATTGGTGCCAAAACAGTTAGAGAAGGTATCAAAGAGCTACAGCAACCGTAGAGCTCTAAGCGAGCGCATAATTCAAGTCAACATTTAAAGGACAGCTTAGCATTAAAGAAGCGATCGTAACCAATCCAATTCCCAATTCCCAATTCCCAATTCTTAATTCTTAATTCTCAACAGAAGTCCCAACCAAACAGGCCCTCTCCAAATTAACTCCATCTAAATTCGCACCATCCAACTCTGCACAAAGCAGATTAGCACCAGTCAGATTTGCTCCTGCTAAATTGGCTCCCCGCAAATCTGCCTCTTCCAAATTGGCTTCACTCAAATTAACTCCCTGTAAATCTGCTTGAAAAAGATCCACCCCATGCAAATTCGCACCATTGAGATTGGCTCCCCGCAAATCAGCACCGCGAAAATCTACCCCTTGCAAATTTACTCCCATCAAATTTACTCCACTTAAGAAAGCACCAGCTAAAGATGCTTTACTCAGCTTGGCTCCCATCAAATTAGCACCTCGGAGGTTACTACCCCGTAAATCAGCACCAGTCAAGTCAGCTTGCATCAAGTTAGTCCCTAACAAGTTGGCCCGCAAATCAGCTGCGATTAATTGAGCACCGATTAAGTTAGCACCGTCTAAACGAGCACCATTAAGATTAGCACTAGCAAAATTCGTTCCGACAAGGTTAGCACCAGCAAGATTAATCCGCTGCAATTGGCAACCAGAAAAGTCTTCATCTTCCAAATCTGCTCCTGGTATCTGCTTAAGTCTCCCCGCCTTAATTGCCTCTATTTCCATTACTATTTCCCATTAACAATTAACAATGCCCAATGCCCAATTCCCAATTCCCAATTCCTCATTCCCCATTCAACAATTCAACAATTCAACAACTTCCATCTGAGAGTCAAGCAACCACATCCCTGAAGCAATTTTTGGTTGAGTTGCCTGTAGGCTCATACCCTGTTGCATTCCCATCACCATCAAACCCAAAGCTTCAATCAGTTTCGGATCAAATGCGGTTCCGGAGAGGGCTTGACATTCAGCTAAAGCGTGGGACAAGATCTCTTCTTGAGTGGGAATTAGTTGCTCTTCCCCAGCTGGGGACCGCCGCTGCCGATTGATGTGCCGTTGAAACTCGGTAATTAACCCCAAAATTCTTGATTCTAAGGGAATAGCATCATAAGCTAACTCCGCAGGAATGCCTGTACCATCCCAGCATTCCGTTTGATGAGTAATAATTCGAGCAACGGCTCGTAGCTGGGGCATGGCTCGTAAGGCTTGTATTTCAGAAACTAAGGGACAGCTGGGACCATCATTCCCCGCAGCCATGAAACCGGGTTTCTTGCGGGAGATTTTGGCTAGGTTGTTGTCATCTTGAGGGGAAACCTGGTTTCTGGGAAGGGAAGGTACTAATCCATGCAACAAACCAGCAAGGCGCAGACGCTTCAGCTGCCAAGCTGGTAAATCCAATAGCTGCCCCATAGCTTCTGAGAAGGCTGCTACTTCAGCTGCTACCATCGGATTGACAATATTTGCCTGGTCAATTAACTGAGCCATCCTTAAAAAGGCTTGCATTTCGTTAGAAACCAGGTTTTCATCTAATGCCTGTTGATAGAACTCTGAGGCATGATCATCTGTATCTTCTAGTTGGAATAAGTGCTGTTGAGAATCTTGGAGATAATCTACTACCTTGTGTACCACTACCCCCAAATCATCTCGTTCCTCAGTAACAGCAGCAGCAGTAATTTCCTCTACTCGAGCAGTTAAGGCTTGCTGTAATTGCTGATCATAACCACCAATGTGAGCGATCGCAATCTCTGCTACTTCCTTTACCAAGTCTGGCTCGAAAGTCCAAAAGCCGTAAAACTTCCTTTCTATGTCGTGCTCCGGTAGTCCCTGAGAACCATAATCCGACTCGGACAACTCTTGACATAAGACCATTGCTGTGTATTTTGGAGACAGGATGATCAGATGCCACTCCTGAGCCACAGGGTCAGAGGGTTCGAGGCTCACTAAGGCAACATTGGAGCGCTGACTGGTGGGATGTTCCACAAAGCCAGTATCACGGGTTGCCATAATTACCACATGAGAGGACTGCTGAGCAATCTCTCCATAGCGGTCCGCCTCTTGTAAATACCATTTACCCTGTTGGAAGGCAGTAATCATCACTGGCGCACTATCAGACTCAAGAATAAAGTCTTCTAAAGCATGACACAAAGCTATCAGGGTGTTTTTGTAATAGACCCCAAAATTCAGAGGTCTTTTATTGCTCCGATGAGCGGTATCTAGCTTTTGTAAAATTGAACCTTTTAGCATTTTGTTATTGGTTGTTTGTTATTGGTTGTTGGTTGTTTGTTGTTGGTTGTTTGTTGTTGGTTGTTGGTTGTTTGTTGTTGGTTGTTTGTTGTTGGTTGTTTGTTGCTTGGTCTGACAATCTTAGCAGGGAACGGGGAACTTCGGAAGAGTCTATTTTCATCACCTGGTGGTGAAAGTTTTCATCAGGAATGCCACCTAACACCTAACACCTAACACCTAACACCTAACACCTAACACCTAACACCTAATACCTAACACCTAACACCTACTACCTACCATGGGAGCAGTTAGTGATTCCTCCAAATCAGCACAACCGATTCTCTCTTCGAGAATCTTCATTACTTCACGACCAAAATCATTGGGATTTTGTCGCCAAGCTTGGAGGCATACTTCTCCAAAGAAGGAACCTAGGGGTTCTGGATTCCACAGGAGTTTCTTTGCTGTCCAAGGCATCAAACTCATTGGGTTATAGCCTCGTTGGATGATCTGGTTATCAAAGGCATACTGTTCTAAATGAGTGTGAGGTTGCAAACCAATGAAGAAAATTGCTGGTTCAACTTGCTCAACTCCAAAGATGCTCTCTAACTCCCGGTGATAGGCAATAGTCTGACGGATAGTTTCCATTCGCTCATCTATGACATTAAAAGAATAGTTAACAGAAACCAAGTCATTGAAGCCTGCGGCTTTCAAATCCCGGCAGTTGGCTAAGACAGTGCGTAGATTGTAACCCATCCGCATTTTCCGCACGAGTTCTTGGGAACCACTAGTGATGCCAATTTCAAAATAGTTCATCCCAGTTTTGACCATTAACTCGCACAATTCTGGGTTGAGGTTATCTGCCCGAATGTAGGCAGCCCAATGAATATCCTTCATACCAGAGTCGAGGATTTTTTGCAATAGTTCAATGGCATCTTGAATGAACTTACGAGCGGGGATAAACTGAGCGTCGGTGAACCAGAAGTTACGGATTCCCTGGTTGTATAGTTGGCGCATCTCCGCTACAACTTCGTCTGCTGGGTTAATGCGTACCTGTTTACCTTCCACTACCGTATAAACACAGTAACAGCAGTTATGGGGACAGCCGCGCTTGGTTTGAACCCCGATGTAGAAGTCTTGCTCTTGCAGGTAATACTCGAATTCTGGCCAGATCGTGGCAGTATAGTTGTAGTTACAGGCAGTTTTTTCAATCGGAGTTGGCCATTCGTGGATTAAGCGATCGCGTGGCTTGGCTTCTCCTACTATATAACAGCGCTCATCCCGAATGTCTTGCTCCCGGAGCAGCTTTTCTAGTAGAGTTTCCCCTTCCCCAACGGAAATAATCGTACCGGCTGGTAGTTGATTGCCCAACTGCTCATAAAAAACACTCACCGCACCACCACCAACCATCAGGCGAGCCTCTGGATTAAATTTTTTGGCTCGCTGCCAACCCCGGCGAATCAACCCTAGATTTTGCCAAAGTTCCTGATAATAGGATGTAGCTAAGCGAAGGCCACCGAAAGCTCCCCGTAACTTTACCAAGGGATTGCGAGCATAGTACACCTCAAAAGCATGTTGCAGAGGGTTGCCACCTCTACCCCCTACTGGAGCATAAATTTGAATATCGCGCCAGGAAAAGACCAAGATAGTTGGCTGAAACTCATCCACACAGGACTCAAGAGCCAAAGCAAAGTCCAAAGGAGGCACGGTTCCGAGATCAAAGATACGCTGTTTAACCTCTGGGAAGAGTTTATGAACATGATCCGCTAAGTAAACCACCCCAATGGGAAAGATGGGATTACAAGGGAGGCGAATGTAAAGAATTTTCTGCTGCATTGTAACTTTTGTACTCGTTATGTTGTTTTTTATTAATTTGTTATCTCAGCAGCGGCCACTTAGGTCATCATCAACTCATTGAACTTGAGTCTAAGGGTAGATGGCTAGACACCAAACGCAAAAGTCAACTTGTCCTTAGGAGTAGATTTGGTGATGATGCCTGCTATACTACTGTGTGACTCAAGCAAAATCCGCCTTAACTAGGGGGATTTATTGGTACACACCTACTTTATGGATAAGTGTCCGTTCAACTGCCTTAACCTGTAGCAAGATTTATGAAAATTTTTTTCACATAACTTAACTTTAACAAGATTACCGCCTGATCTCAACCATACGGTTGAGATCAGGAAAAAAAGTCACCGGGTGAAAAAAAAATCAAAAATTGAGTTACAACAGCCTAGAAGTCTACAGAACCATTTAAGAAGGAGTATTACCTTGAAATCTAGCCCAAAATAGCCTTAAAAAACAATAATCACTCCATTTTGGGGTAATTACCCCAAGGAACTCCCAGCCAGTCGGGGCACTGGTGAGGGATTTGTAGTCTTGTTTACAGCCAACGGGGATCACAAGTGCTAACGTAATTTAAGTATTAACAAGTTAGTGTTTAACAAATCGCTGTCATGGCTCAAATCCTTGATCCCCTGCCTTCTGATAAGGAAGATAAAATCATCTGCTGCTACGTGAATGCTACTAGCCAGATTCAGGTAGCACGAATTACAAATATTGCCAATTGGTATTTTGAACGGGTCATTTTTCCTGGTCAGCGGTTGGTGTTTGAAGCACTACCAGCAGCTTTATTGGAAATTCACAGTGGTATGATGGCCAGTGCCATTCTCTCAGACACCATACCATGTACTCGTTTGTGTATCGACAATGGTTCTGATTCTAATCAATCAACCCCTGAAGCAGCAGCTCAACCTAGTAATGCTAAGTCAAGCTTAGAACCATTTAATAGAAAAACTCCAGTAACTAAAGAATCCTTAACTATGGCTGCTGTAGGCTGAAGGTTAATCAACAGTTGAAGGGTCATAAGGAAATGATGAATGATGAACGATGAATGATGAATAACCCTATGTAATGGAGCTACGGGATGGAAATAATGATGCCCATGCTTGTTTCATTTCCACGGATAAATCCGGACGCTTCATACCAGATAACTCCGAATGCGGTTGGGACTTTCGCGAAAGTCATAATCCTTAATTTATTGGCTTGCACCTTTACCGTTCATCATTCTTCATTTATCATTCAGAATTTTTTTCGGTGAAGGCTGAAGAAGGCATTTACATAAACTCCGAATTATCGACAACTGCTTACAGCACAGCCTTCTTCATTTCTTGTTACTTATTAACGATGAGTAATTATGGTTGTAATAATTGGGAATTAACAACAGTAAAGGGCATAATTCCTAACCAAGCTAGGTTTTGGGTGTAGTAAGCAGATTGGTCATCCCAAACTCCCTGGTTATATTGAGGTAATATTTTCTGCTGCAACATCTGCTCTGCCATATCTGGCTTGATTAAGCGTAAGGCTGGATAAAGCATGGCATATTGGGAAGTTGCATCGTATTCTACTGTTGCTTGGCCCTGTAAATTAATCCTCGCTGGAATAAAAGCTGAAGAGTCCCATTGTTGCTGGAGATGTTGAGTCGCAGTGGACAAATATTTCTGTGCTTCTGGAGCATCGAACCAGGCTGCATCCCAAGCGATGCGCCACCAAACACGGTAGGCATCAAAACTATACACACTCTTAATCAGACTTTCCGGAGGTAGGGGTCGTAATTGACCGGTTTTTGTCTCCAGAGCAATCCAATCAGTAGGCAAACCAACAGGGGAACTTTGGGCAGATTTTTCGAGTATCTGGTAGCTACTTTTGACTAAACTTAACCAGTCATGGTTGGAGTCAACTTGAGCAAACAGACGAAAAGCATAAGGAGCAAAATAGGAAGGGTTAAGATGTATAATCGATGATGAGGGCACAAATGCTTCCACTGGTCCAGGTAGGAGATAGCGAGTGCCCAGATTTAACAGTCCCTTAGTATCATCCTCTTTTACTTTACCGTTGGCTCCCACCATTACTGTAGAATATTGCCAAATATCCTGTAGCTTGATTAGTGCTAAATCCAAGTATTCAGGACGATTCCAACGGCGGTAAGCCCAAATCAAAGCAGTTGCAGCATCAATATCAGCATCACTGGCAAAATTAAAGTCAATGGGCTCCCATTTACCATCTGCTTTCTGTCCCCATTTCCAAGCCCAAAGATTATCAATGCGTTTGCCATTGTCATCTAGGCGCTGGAGATTTTTTTCTGCCCAATCTAAGGTAAGGGCAAAGGTTCTTTCATCACCCATTAACACCGCCCTCAGCATAGCATAGGCTTGTCCTTCAGAAACTGAGCGGTCTTGGGCTTCATAGTCAATAACTCGTCCGTCTTCTTGAATGAATTGCTCTCGGTAAATTGCCCAACTTTCTTCCAACAGCTTTTGGTTGTCGATGCCTTCTGGTAAAGAAGGGGAACTGACAGCCGTTGGTATGGTGATTTCTGGCAACTCAATTTCAGGAGTTTTTGCCTCCCCAGTAGAAGAACTGAACGAACAGCCTGTTATACTCAATACAATTGCTGCAGTAGCAATTTTTTGCAGAAATTGCTGATCCGGCAATGGTAGCGATGAAAAGAGCATCGGCTCTTGGGCAAAATTTCTTAATTTTGACACCAGTGCTAAAATCAACATTTTCATAAATCTTGGATTTAGTGTGGGTAGTGTCACCAACTTAGCTAAAAAATTGGGTTTAAAGCTTCGTCATTTGAAGACGGAGAGTCTCAACTACTATATTCATGCTTGAGTTGGTTAGATCAGAATTTTTCCAAAGAAACCCGGTTTCTGGACTGACGCTCTAGGGCGTATGCAATACAGGGCGTATGTAATACAGGGCGTATGCAATACAGGGCGTATGCAATACAGGGCGTATGCAATACAGGGCGTATGCAATACAGGGCGTATGCAATACGCCCCTACATTTAGTTTAAACGGTGAAGGAATTCGTGGTAGAAAAGACGCAAAGCGAATCCGTCTCACACAAGCAATGAATTATCAGAACCTCAATCGGTTAATACCCCTTGCCAAGCTTTTTGGCAAATTGGGTACGATTGGCTTTGGTGGCCCAGCAGCTCATATTGCCATGATGGAAGATGAAGTTGTCAAGCGGCGGCAATGGCTCACCCAAGAGCATTTCCTCGACTTGATTGGTGCTACCAATCTGATTCCTGGTCCGAATTCAACGGAAATGGCAATTCATGTGGGGTACAGCTATGGGGGATTACCGGGACTGATTATTGCCGGAGTCTGTTTTATCCTGCCAGCTGTTCTAATCACGGCGGCTTTCGCCTGGATTTATGTTCAGTTTGGCACATTGCCGGAGGTTACACCTTTAATCTATGGTATCAAACCAGCAGTCCTGGCAGTGATTTTCGCTGCGGTTTGGCGTTTGGGGAAGAAGGCTCTGAAAAACCGTAAACTGCTAGTTATTGGTTTGGGAGTAGCCATTTTATTGGTGTTTGGGCTCAATGAAGTCATTGGTCTGTTACTGGGAGGTAGCTTAGGGATGATTTGGTTAGGCACGACTAACCAAGATAACCCTCCCTCAAAAAAAACTATAGCTCTATTAACCACAACTCTAACTACTGGTTCAGTGTTGAAGGCTTCAGCTACAACTACAGCAACTGTTGCAACAGTCT
>JAAHGR010000619.1 GCA_010672425.1 Symploca sp. SIO2E6 | reverse complement strand
TTTCTAACTGCTCCCTGGCTACTTCCAACTGCTCTTCTGCTGACTTTCGTTCGCTAATATCCCGACCTACCCAAACAATTGTATCCTCGGAAATCGGGGAAATTTTAGCAGAGAACCAAACTGGCTCTTCCTTATCAAACAATCTGTACTCAAAATTGACTATTGTCTGAGTATCTAAAGCCCTCTGAATTTGCTCAAGGGAATTGGGCGATTCCTCCTCATCCCACAATTTTTCCAGGGTTTGTTGAACAATATCAGTATCAGGTTGGTATAAATGTTCAGGATGGGTAGGAGCAATTTTGATATTGTTGCCTGAGCGATCGCAAATTATTACCACATCAGCCATTGCCTCAAAGAAGCCCCGAATTTCAGCCTCGGACATCCGCAACTTTTGTTCGGTTAAATGACCCTCCCAAACTTGATTTTCTAGTTCTTTGTTAGCAGATTGAATTTCAATAGCTCGTTCAATAATTGTTCGTTCTAACTCCGCTTTGAGTCTACTAATTTCCTCTTCAGCTTCATCACATTCCCTTTGCTCTACTTCCAATTGGCGTATCTGCTGTTGCAATACCTCAACTATTCCATAAAGCTCAATAGGATCAAGGATTTGCAATAAACTTGTTTGGGTGACCAGTCCCTGCAATTCTCCATCAAGGCCAGTCACTACTAAATGCCGCAGATCATGGTACTGTATTTGTTGATAAGCTACCCAAAGACTGTCCTCAGGATGCAGATAACCTAAGGGTGTACTCAGCACCATCTGAGCTTGAGTCTCCCCTATATCCAACCCTAGTAACTGAAATTGGATAATGTCTTGCTCTGTAACTATGCCTAAGGGAATTGTTGTTGGTTGTTGGTTGTTGGTTGTTTGTTGTTGGTTGTTTGTTGTTGGTTGTTGGTTGTTTGGGAATGGGAAATTGTTTTCTTCTCCCCTTTGTTTCCCCATCTCCCCATCTCCCCATCTCCCCATCTCCGCGTCCCTGCGTCCCCGCGTCTCCCCATCTTGGGTAATCACCACACAACTGATCCGATGTTCAGCCATTAACTGCGCTAACTGTAGCAGTGAACTGGTGTTTGAAGCGTGAATCACCTGGGTATTCATTACCTCTGCTACAGAACGCCATTGGAGCATCTGGACTGGTTGCAAAGCAGCACATAAGGTAGGGTAGGTGATTACCCCAATTATTTGCTCGAGCTCATCCAATACTGGTAGATGGCCAATTCGATGTTGCCGCAGGATAGATAAGACTGTAAAAATATCCTGAAACTCCCCTTGCTTAAGGGTAATTGGCGGCTGTATCGTTACCTCGCCAACTGTCATTTCGGCTAGATTTTGTCCTGCTGCTACTAAATCAACTACATGCCCGTGTGTACAAATTCCTACTAGTCTATCTGCTTGTGTTACCAGGACGTAGTTAGTTCCCTTTTGGGGAGAGACAGTCAATGGAGCTGCTTTGGATATGTCACAACAACTGCCCACTACCAGATTCATCTGAGCCACAACTTCTAATAAGGGACTCTCTGATGTCACTCTAGGGGGAGAGCAATCTAGCAGTTCTTCTAGACTAGGGGCATAGATAGGTAAACTGTCAAGTGGCATGGGTAGTAAACAGAGTATCTAAAGCTAATTTAACAAGAATTTGGGTCAGGGAGTAGGAAACTGGAGAATTAAATTAAAAAGCTGCCCTAATCAAAAAATTATGTATCATAAGATACCAAGCAGGGTCTGGAAAGTTACGAAAATACCTACAGTGCTAGTTAAGGTGCGGAAAGTCAGTTTAATTTACTCCGTAATTTCACGTAAATCTGACCAAGGGTGTCACAAATATTGCCGGATAGTCACCGATATCAGCTCCGCTGCTGCCGTAGTGGCGTAGCACAAGCGTTCGCTTCTCTCTAATATTTTTAGCTTTAACTGCCAGAAGCCCCGCACTGTAACCGTCGGGTCAGTTCGCGATGAATAGTTTTCCAGCAGCTTGCGATTCAAAATGAATAGTAATTGCTGTTAATTGTATAATTAAAGGAGGATATCCATTCTCAAGTTTTACAGGATGTAGTTAAGCGAGTTAAGCTAACCTTTGACAGATTCTTAAAGGGAGATGGTAATGGTAAAAGAAAATGACATATTAATGATATTAGGTCAAAATAACAATGTCTAAAAATCATCAACTTTATCAATAACTAGCAATACTGAGGTTTTCAGAGTGTCATCAGCTAAGCCAACAATTTTAGTTACCGGAGGAGCCGGCTATATCGGCTCCCATGCAGTTCTCGCACTGAAACGTGCTGGTTATGATGTAGTTATTCTAGACAACTTAGTCTACGGACATCAAGACCTGGTAGAAAAAGTTTTACAGGTAGAACTAGTAGTCGGTGATATCACTGACAGAAACCTCCTTGATAAGGTTTTCAAAATCCATAAGATTGCAGCAGTTATGCACTTTGCCGCCTATGCCTATGTAGGTGAGTCTATCCAGAATCCAGGTAAATACTACAGCAATAATGTGGTAGGAACTTTGACACTTTTACAGGCAATGGTTGCAGCATCCATCAAAAAAATTGTTTTTTCTTCTACTTGTGCTACTTATGGCTTAGTAGAGACTATACCAATTAGGGAGGAAGAACCCCAAAATCCGATTAATCCCTATGGAGCTACTAAACTGATGGTGGAGCAAATTCTCTCAGATTTCGATAAAGCCCATCAATTGAGATCTGTTTGTTTTCGCTATTTTAATGCTGCAGGGGCTGACCCTAGTGGCTTGTTAGGAGAAGATCATACACCAGAAACCCACTTAATTCCTTTGATACTGCTAACAGCTTTAGGTAAGCGGGAAGCTATTTCCATGTTCGGGACAAACTATCCTACACCTGATGGAACTTGTATTCGAGACTATATTCATGTTAATGACTTAGCAACTGCTCATGTGTTAGGATTGGAGTATTTACTCAAAAATGATAATTCTGATGTCTTTAATCTAGGCAGTAGTAACGGTTTTTCGGTCAAAGAAGTGATTGAAACCGCCAAGGCAGTTACACACAAGGACATTAAAGTAGTGGAATGCGATCGCCGTCCTGGAGATCCCCCTTGTTTGGTTGGTAGTAGCGAAAAAGCTAGAAATATCCTGGGTTGGAATCCTCAATATCCATCCTTAGAAGATATCATTTCTCATGCTTGGCAATGGCATCGGCAGCGTCATAAGTAGTCATTCGTGTTTTAGCTGAGGTGCTTAATGTCAAAGGGGTAAAGGGTCAAGGCAATTAGTCCCACCTTTCTTGGTTTTTGGGAATAGAGAATAGGGAATAGGCAATAGGGAAGAGAAGGAGCAGGGCTTATTGACAAATTTATTGATAATGAAGATGAGGTGAATGCCTTGGTGATGTAGTATAAGGCTAGTAAAATCCTTGTCTGTTAAAGCTTAGCTCATTTTTTTTCTTGTAACATGTTCCACGGGCAAAATGTTTGGTATAATCTCAAGGTTAGTGTAAAACTGAATAGGCATTAATCTTGCCGTTATCGACCTCGATCATAGAGGTATCAAATGTTGTCAACAACAAGAGGTTTAAATTGTGAGTACAATTAATACTCTACCTAAAACCCCTATCAGTAGTAGTTTTGATGTGATCAAGGAAGCCCACAAGCTTTCGGGAGTTCCTGATCATATCAAGCAATATTATGATCAATGGTCGAACAACTATGACCAAGATGTAACCAATGAAGCCTACTGTGGCCCTGATTACATCGCTGCCTATTTTGACTTGTTGCCCAAGCAAAATGGCAATTTTTTGAATCTACGCAATCCCTCCATAGAAATCCTGGACTCAGGCTGTGGAACAGGTCTCGTTGGAGTTGCTCTCCGTCGGAAAGGTTATCACAATATCGATGGGTTTGATCTATCCTATGGTATGGTTGAGCAAGCTGATAAAACCCAGGCTTACCGTGCTTTAGAGGGGGGATGTGACATGACTCAACGGATCGATGTCTACCCTGATAATTACTATGATGCATCCATTAGTTGTGGGGTTTTCACTACAGGTCATGTAAGTCCGACAGCTATAGAAGAGATGATTCGTGTGACTAAGCCAGGTGGTTTAGTTGTTGTCAGTACCCGTAAAAGCTATTACGACAGCACGAATTTTCAAGAAGTTTGCGATCACGTGCAGGAAGAAAACAAAGTAAAACTCGTTAGCTCTGTTATCGATGGTCCATACATTGCCGAAGAAGGAGCACATTACTGGGCACTTCAAGTTTGTTAATTGGTGATTTTGTGTGATCCTTAGAATTTTTTGTGCAACTTAATTGTCTTGCTCTGACCCTTCAATAGGGTCAGAGAGAGGCTAATATTTCTCCCCTCCCTGCGCAAACTAGGGAAGGGATTTTACATGAGTTAAAATGATGAATAGCCTGCCAATCATATCTCTATCAGAGTTAGTTCGAGAACAGTCTAATAATCCAGAAATCCAGAAGTTGTACGATGTCTGCGACGAACATGGTTTCTTCTATCTCAAAGAACACGGAGTTTCTGGGGAAATAATCAATAAAACGATTGAGGCATCCCGAAGATTTTTTGAACTTCCTGAAGATATAAAATTAAACTATCGGCAGGACATCCAAACCGTTTATCCGAAAACTGCAAGGGGTTATGTTCCTTTGTATGGAGAAATTTTGAATGAGAAAATCGGCTTAGACCCTAAAGAAGTTTTCGATTTAGGTATAGAGAGACCCTTGTCCGAGCAACCCTTTACCGGTCCAACTATGCTTTCCTCCGGAAAGATAGTTGGACCG
>JAAHGR010000618.1 GCA_010672425.1 Symploca sp. SIO2E6 | reverse complement strand
GGCGACCAGAGAATGTCCCTAATATCTTACAACTGCGTTGTACCTATCTCAACGGTCAACAGAATAGTTTACTAGATGTTTCTTTCGACTCGGAACAAGAAAATATCTAAGTCGGGATAATATTCGCGATTATGAATCGCGAATAATTTTTTTCCTTTTTCCAAAATGGGATGCTCCCACTTTTTCCCGTTCCAGAACTTCAAGAAATTCCTTGCGATTCAATCCAGCCAGTTGAGCAGCTTTACCTTGGGAAATTTCTCCACGAGTGTACCAGTAGATGGCAGCAGCAATTAGTATCGCTTGGGTTAATGACTCTGGAGAAGAATATTGGCTTGGTACGGCTTCTCCCGGAATATCTAGGGTAATTTGGGTCATGGTCGTTGTTAGTTGTTGAGGATATTGTAGCTTCTAAGTCAGGGTAAACACATATCAATCAAACTGACAAATTCTTCTTCCTCTGTGGAACTGGCATCTTGCCAGTACAATTATTCCCCTATTGCTTGGGATCGCAATTACTTTTTGCTATTATTCGTAACAATCGAGAAAATGTGCGCATATAAACTATTTTCTCCTCCTTAAGCTTTCACCACTCATTCCTATGCGATCGCGCTTTCCTGTAGTGGCGTGACACAGCTAAAATGATGTAACAGATAGTAGGTTGGGTAGAGCTTTCTTCGAGACCCAACACAGCCCATGCCGGTGTTGGGTCTCGTTGCCTCGACCCAACCTACATTTTTATTCAACATCATTGAGCCAAAAAGCTGAAGTGCTGATAGCTATAGGCTTTTACCGTTACAATATAGGAATTCTTAGCAGCGATTTGGGCTACTCTACCTATGTTTGAAGGCTTTTGGGACAACGTCTTTCGTTACCCCCGTTACATGATAACCATCATTTTCGGCATCTTCTACTCCATCTTCCTCTGGTTAAAACCCCTCTTAGAGCGTCCTGTAACCGCGATCGCCTTGGTGTTGATGATAGTGGCAGGTTTCTGTTTTATTACTTTGACCCTCCGGGCTATGTTGGGCTTGAGTTCGGTTTAAACTAGAAAAATAAATAGCCCATACTGTTAACAAGGGGGCGTTATGGCTACAAATCTCCGTATTTCTCGGGTGTCTTCCCTGATTAAGCAGGAAGTCAGCCTCATGCTGTTCAGCGATATTAAAGATAACCGCGTAGGTGCTGGTATGGTAAGCGTCACTCATGTAGACGTTTCTGGTGACCTTCAGCACGCCAAAATCCATGTGTCTATCTATGGCACTGATGAGGCAAGAGTGGAAACAATGGCAGGATTAGAATCGGCTACAGGTTATGTCCGCCGGGAATTGGGTAAACGCCTGCGCTTACGCCGTACACCAGAGGTCAAATTTATTGAAGACAGAGGTTTAGAACATGGTGATCGCATGATGGAATTGCTCGATCAACTCTCTCAGGAACGCCAGAGGAAAGAAGTCAATCCTGTTGTGCCGGAGCAGGAAGGGTAAGGCTTGCTGAATAAGTCTTAATTCTCGGTTGAGATAGGTGTTAGGTGTTAGGTGTTAGGTTGGGTTTTAGGTTTAAGGCTTTTATCGAGCACCGATATAGGAAGCTGTAATCATTGCTAAACAAAGGTTGTAGCTATAGCTAAACAAAGGTTGTAGCTATAGTTGTCACCCCGTCAGGTATAGAGGGAGGAAGCGATCGCTTCTTTAATATTGAGCAATTTAGTATTAAGGGCGCACGGTATTAAGGGCGCACGGTATTAAGGGC
This sequence comes from Symploca sp. SIO2E6, assembly GCA_010672425.1. Classification (GTDB taxonomy): domain Bacteria; phylum Cyanobacteriota; class Cyanobacteriia; order Cyanobacteriales; family Coleofasciculaceae; genus Caldora. The sequence continues at coordinate 3,035 of JAAHGR010000618.1, read as the reverse complement.
GCACGTCGGTGCGCCCCTACGTTGCTTACACTGGTTGGGGTTGAACTTGCGGCTGGAACTGGAACAGGGAGTAGACGACATTGCGACGGATATCGATCATCATCTCCAAAAACATCTCGTATCCCTCCTGCTTATATTCAATTAGGGGATCTTTTTGCCCATAGCCTCGTAAGCCGACTGACTCCCGCAAAGCATCCATCGATTGTAAATGTTCCCGCCAGAGGGTGTCGATTTGCTGCAAGATGAAGAAGCGCTCGGCTTGCCGCATCAATCCTGCTTGGATTTGATCTATTTGAGCTTCTTTGATGTCGTAGGCTTTACGAATTTCTTCGTGTAAGAAGGTTTTGATTTCCCCGATGGTCATGTCATCAAGGTGCTCTGGTTCTAAATCTTGGAGTAAGTAGATGAATTCTTTCACCTTCGACACCAAGTTATCCAAATGCCACTCTTCTGGAGGTAACTCTGGGTTGACGTAGGCTTCCACAATTTCATCCATAGTCTTTTCCCCATACTGAATCACTTGTTCTTTGAGATCCAATCCTTCGAGTACTCGCCGTCTTTCAGCGTAAATCGCCTTTCTTTGATTGTTCATCACCTCGTCATACTCAAATACCTGTTTACGGGTGTCGTAGTAGAAGGTTTCCACTTTTTTCTGGGCTCCTTCCAGGGACCGGGTGAGCATCTTGGATTCGATGGGCATGTCTTCTTCTACTTTGAACATCTCCATCATGCCTGCCACGCGATCGCCTCCGAAAATGCGCAACAAGTTGTCCTGTAAACTCAGGAAAAACTTGGTAGAACCAGGGTCTCCTTGCCTTCCGGCTCGTCCCCGTAACTGGTTATCGATACGGCGGGATTCGTGGCGTTCCGTACCGATAACATGTAACCCCTTGAGGCTTATCACCTCCTGATGTTCTTCCTCGGTGCATTCTTCATACTCCGAGAGAATTGCTTGATAAACGTCCCGTAACTTTTGAATTACGGGGTCATCAGTAGGTGCATTTTCCGAAGCAACTGCGATCTTGTCTTCTGCTTCTAGTTCTGGTAAACTTTGCTGGCCATAGTTTTGCACAGCAAAAGCTACAGCAGCTTTGAGCTGTTCTTTGGTGGAGTCTGAGAGTTCGGTGGGGTAAATCTCAGGACTAGCTCGCCAAGTTTTCGCCTTTTTACCAGGAGCAAAGCCTTGAGCTGATGATTGTTTACCGGCCTTTGGTACTGCGGGTACTACAGAATCCTCGTCTTCTGGCTTGACAATTTTGGGCATAAAGTATTCCCGCAGTTTCAGTCGTGCCATGTAGTCAGCATTACCACCCAAAATAATATCTGTCCCGCGTCCTGCCATGTTGGTGGCGATGGTTAGAGCCCCTTTCCTGCCTGCCTGAGCGACAATTTCCGACTCCCGTTCCACATTCTCTGGGCGGGCATTGAGTAGATTATGAGGTATGTTCCGCTGAACTAACAAACCTGCCAAAAGTTCCGATTTTTCTACACTTGTAGTCCCCACTAGCACTGGACGTCCTAGTTTATGCATCTCGGCACATTCCTCAGCCACTGAAGTCCACTTGCCTACTTCTGTTTTGTAGACTACGTCTGCTAAGTCACGGCGTCCAGGAGGCCTGTTGGTAGGAATGATCGTCACTTGCAGGTTGTAGATTTTCTCAAATTCTGCCTCTTCTGTTTTGGCAGTACCCGTCATTCCCGCTAACTTGGGATAGAGCAAAAAGAAGTTTTGATAGGTAATAGTTGCCAAGGTTTGGGTTTCATTCTGAATATCCACCCTCTCCTTAGCTTCGATCGCTTGGTGCAAACCATCACTCCAGCGACGTCCTGTCAGTACCCGCCCAGTAAACTCGTCTACAATTACTACTTCCCCATTGCGGACAATATAATTCACATCTGCGGTAAATAGTTCCTTGGCCTTAATCGCGTTGAAGATATAATGAGCCCAAGGGTCTTTCGGGTCAAACAAATCATTGACTTCCAACAGTTCCTCAGCTTTGGCAAAGCCTTGATCCGTCATTAGGACATTGCGAGCCTTTTCATCGACTTCGTAGTCTCCATCCTCCGCTTCTGACTCTGATTGAACAAGAGCTCTAGCAATGTCTGCCGCCTTCAGGTATTTTTCCGTTGGTCTCTCTACTTGCCCAGAAATAATCAGAGGTGTCCTGGCTTCATCAATTAGTACTGAGTCTACTTCGTCAATGATGCAGTAGTTGAACAGGCGTTGTACCACATCTGGCATCGCAGTGGCCATATTATCCCGCAGGTAGTCAAAGCCCAACTCACTGTTAGTACCATAGGTAATGTCGCAGGTGTAGTTGCGCTGACGTTCTGCTGGTCCCATCCCCGATTGAATGAGTCCCACACTCAATCCTAGGAAACGATGCACCTGTCCCATCCACTCCGCATCTCGGCGAGCCAAATAGTCGTTGACGGTAATAATGTGAACACCTCTGCCATCAAGGGCATTGAGATAAGCTGGTAGGGTAGAAACCAGGGTCTTTCCTTCACCAGTTTTCATCTCGGCGATTTGTCCCTTGTGCAGAACAATTCCCCCCAACAGCTGGACATCGAAGTGGCGCATTCCCAGTACTCGACGCCCTGCTTCTCGCACGACAGCAAAGGCTTCCGGCAACAGCTCATCCAAGAGATCTTCTCGAACTTGATCTGTAGTGGCTTTCTCCAACTGTTGCTTAAATTCCGCCGTTTTCCCCCTGAGTTGCTCGTCGGAGAACTGTTGAATTTCTTCTTCTAGGAGGTTAATTTCAGCAACGTAAGGCTGGTATCTTTTGAGCTTGCGTGTGTTTGGGTCGCCAAGTAAGTTTTTAAGCATAAACAGGATAGGGAGATTTCTATGGGTTAAGGTCTAGGGGTAGAAGTTAGCACTTAAGGACACCCCTGGTGGGTTTATTATTAATATTTATACTATCAATATTGAGAAACAAGGGAACAGGGAGATGGGGAGATGGGGAGATGGGGAGATGGGGAGAAGGGGAGATGGGGAGATGGGGGGATGGGGAGAAGGGGGGGCAGGG
>JAAHGR010000617.1 GCA_010672425.1 Symploca sp. SIO2E6 | reverse complement strand
CGTCGGTATGGAAGGGCGCACGTCGGTATGGAAGGGCGCACGTCGGTATGGAAGGGCGCACGTCGGTATGGAAGGGCGCACGTCGGTATGGAAGGGCGCACGTCGGTATGGAAGGGCGCACGTCGGTATGGAAGGGCGCACGTCGGTGCGCCCCTACAATCAATTTAATGCAAAATTATGGTATTGGGTTGGGTTGTAGCTTGCTTCTGTGTAGCGGTAAAATAGTGAAGCCTAACAAAATTGTACAAAAAATCAGTATGCGTTTGAAAGAGTTGATTATCCAGGAGCTCGATCAAGCCCCAGAATTGTTATTAGCCGAAGTTTTAGATTTCTTGAAATTTCTTAAGGCTAGGTCTCGTCAAGAGATGCTTGAAGTCAGTCTACTCAGCGAATCTTCTTTGCAAAAGGATTGGTTACGCCCAGAGGAGGATGAGGCTTGGCAAGATTTGTAACGGGAGATGTGGTTGTTGTCCTCTTTCCGTTTTCAGATTTAACTCAATCCAAGCGACGTCCCGCATTGGTGATAGCGGTTTTAGAGGGAATAGAGGTGAAAGGTGGACGAATTAAATGCGATGGCAATACGGGGAAATGGTTTAGCAATGATGAATTAATTAAAGATCCGTTTCGCCAAGTGAAATATGCCAAGTATAGCTTGCTAGCAAAATTGAAAGAAATTCCTCTGATTGTTGATCGAAGACAACGCCCCACCCTACCATTATCAGAGGTAGAAGCTCAGTTAGAGGATTGAACTTGATCTACTCGACTCACCCTAACTACTGAAGAGCCAATTTTCAGGGTTCTTTGAGTAAGGTTTAAGTCAGCAACTGAAATTGCTAGATGTTATCATTTTAGGACTATCATCGAGCAAAGCTTGATCCGACCTTGGAGAAGTTGGTATGTTGTAAAACTGGACAATCCCCAAAATCTAATGCTAAGATTGTAGAAAAGCTTCGGGAATCGATCAACGGTTCAATTCCGTGACCTGACTCAACTAGTATTTTTGTTAGTAAGTTCACTAATATACTTCCTCTCAAACAAAATGTCTAAACCGAAGTACAAGACAAAGGAGGTAGGAATTATGGACACACTTAGCAAATTAAGCCCAATGGTAACAGTATCTGGGTTACTGGCACAAGGTTACTCTCTAGTTGGGTCTTGGTTGGTTCTGGGTTCCCTGCTAATCAAAATTAAATAGTTTCTCCCTGAATTTTCCGTAACCCCTCAACCTAAACCGGGCTAATCTTGGGAGAGCAACTCATTAAGGCGATGGCTGTAGATTCAATTGTTGCTGCCTCCGCCTATCTTTCCATGTGAGATAAACCATCATTCCTCTGAAAACTCTCCAAAGCGTTCCCGATACTGAGCCAATAAAGCTTCAGCTTCTTCGGCTCGCTGTTGTTGAGCAGTAGCTGCTTCTTCCGGTGTTGGTATTAATTCCCCCTCACGGGTAAAAAAGCGAAGTTTGAACTCATGAATACCTAAATATAGTTCTAATTGTTCACTCCAAAGCCAACCTTGTTCATTGGGTTGTAACTCCTGATAGTTTCCCCTCAATAACTCAAATCCCCTAAATTCTTGACTCTGTGGGTCAAACCAGAAGTATTCTGGGGTACGAAAGATGTCTTGATAAATCTGCTTTTTCAATCTACGGTCTGTTTGAGCAGTTGAATCAGACAACAGCTCGATAATGACATTGGGATACTTACCGTTTTCCTCCCAAACTACCCAGCTTTTGCGAGGCTTGTTTTCTGTATTGAGTACGACAAAAAAATCTGGTCCTCGGAAATCTTCTGATTTATGCTGTTGAGGACTGTAGTAAATTGTTAAGTTGCCAGAAACATAGAAATCATACCGTTGTTGCCAATACCATCGCAGCAGGCGAATTAATAAATCAAGTTGATCGCGGTGTAGGTCACTTTCCAAGGGAGGTTCGTTGCTTTCTAAATCACTAGGGGGAAAGATGATATCTCCTGGGATAACATCTTCTTGGATAACATCAACAGATTTTACATCTTGGGTGAATAACATAGTTTAAACCCCTTGCGGGTTATCGAGCATGGTGCAAGATCTGAGTTTAATGTGGTATGATGTTATTTTAGCTGTCAGTGGGCTGCGTTGGGTCTCGTTCCTCTACCCATCCTACATCTATGACATTATTTCAGCTGTCAGTGGGCTGCGTTGGGTCTCGTTCCTCTACCCATCCTACATCTATGACATTATTTTAGCTGTCAGTGGGCTGCGTTGGGTCTCGTTCCTCTAACCATCCTACATCTATGACATTATTTTAGCTGTCAGTGGGCTGTGTTGGGTCTCGTTCTTCTAACCAACCTACATCTATGACATTATTTTAGCTGTCAGTGGGCTGCGTTGGGTCTCGTTCCTCTACCCATCCTACATCTATGACATTATTTTAGCTGTCAGTGGGCTGCGTTGGGTCTCGTTCCTCTACCCATCCTACATCTATGACATTATTTTAGCTGTCAGTGGGCTGCGTTGGGTCTCGTTCCTCTAACCATCCTACATCTATGACATTATTTTAGCTGTCAGTGGGCTGTGTTGGGTCTCGTTCTTCTACCCAACCTACATCTATGACGTTATTTTAGCTGTCAGTGGGCTGTGTTGGGTCTCGTTCTTCTACCCAACCTACATCTATGACATTATTTTAGCTGTCAGTGGGCTGCGTTGGGTCTCGTTCTTCTACCCAACCTACATCTATGACATTATTTTAGCTGTCAGTGGGCTGCGTTGGGTCTCGTTCTTCTACCCAACCTACATCTATGACATTATTTTAGCTGTCAGTGGGCTGTGTTGGGTCTCGTTCTTCTAACCAACCTACATCTATGACATTATTTTAGCTGTCAGTGGGCTGCGTTGGGTCTCGTTCCTCTACCCAACCTACATCTATGACATTATTTTAGCTGTCAGTGGGCTGTGTTGGGTCTCGTTCTTCTACCCAACCTACATCTATGACATTATTTTAGCTGTCAGTGGGCTGTATTGGGTCTCGTTCCTCTACCCAACCTACATCTATGACTAGGATAGAATAGCTTAGCGATCGCCTCTTTAAACTTTGAACTTTGAACCTTGAACTTTGAACGTGGAACTGGCATCTTGCCAGTAAATTTGAACTTTGAACTTTGAACTACATATTATTTCAATCCCGCGATCGCACCGATATATATAGCTGTAAACTTAGTCTCATCTAAGGCTACTGTATCATTCCAGGTAGCAGCAACACAGTAAGTTTTGCCATCTTTGGCTTCTAGGAAGGTGGTTAAATTCAAAACTCCTGGTTCAGAACCACCTTTGAAGGCAACACGAGACCAATCATTTGGTCTAGCAACACCGGGATTGACACTCATCAACGGCAAATCCGCCACCGTTGCCATCAGTTGACACAATTCCCTAGTGGTAAAGAACCATTCCACATCCACAGCAACGGTATCGCCAGCAAAGAGATTGACACTAGGCAAGGGATAGGGCTGCAATTGATTGATTAGTTCCCGACGACTGGCTACATCACCCTGGCGATAACCCTCCAGCAAACTTTGATTTTGAGGATTTTTCAGTACAAAAGCTTCACGAGTGGTGAGGAAGGGACGATTGCGAGAAGCAAAGGACTCGATGGATTCTCTACCTACTAAATTGATCAACATATCGGTAGCTGTATTGTCACTCACGGAGATCATTAAGGTAGCTAAGGTTTGCACCGTCAGTAGCGAACCATCAGGCCAAGTTTGTAACATGCCACTAGGCAAACTTTTCTGATCTTCTGTTAGCTTAACCACATCATCCCAGGCCAGGATCCCAGTATCAATTTGCTGTTGGAGAGCCTTTAAAACAGCTAGTTTGAAAGCAGAACCAACTGCTAATGGCTCATCGGCTCCCAAAGCAGCTAGTTCTGAGTTACCTTCAAGAACCAGGAAACTTACCTTACCCGGTAGATTCCTGAACATTTCTCGAGCAACTGGCAAACTAATTCCCTGGGAAATAGGCGGTTGGAACAGAAGTCCAGAAATTTGACTATTACTATCCAGAACTAGTTTAGTCGGTACACTACCCTGCTCAAAAACTACCAGATAACTAGAGCCATCTGGCTGTACTTCCTGGTAACTACCTAAAGTTTTTTCTATATTCTCAATAATTTGCTCCATTTGAGTCAGAGGAATTTGATTGAGAAACGAGGGAGCAAACCACTCCTGCTGCAGCTGTGGGGAGGTAAACAGCCTCTCTAAAACCAATTGGGGAGATAACGGTATTGCTTGCTCCTGGTGAGAACTAATTGCTTGAATTCTTGGCTGTAGGGGAAAAAACAGGAAAGAAGCAAGCAGCAACCCCATCAAAAATTTCATAGGTTTTAAGTGTTAGGTGAACATTGTGGAACTGGCATCTTGCCAGTAAAAGTGGAACTGGCATCCTGCCAGTAAAAGTGGAACTGGCATCTTGCCAGTAAAAGTGGAACTGGCATCCTGCCAGTAAAAGTGGAACTGGCATCTTGCCAGTAAAAGTGGAACTGGCATCTTGCCAGTAAAAGTGGAACTGGCATCTTGCCAGTGAATAAAATGTAGGTTGGGTGAAGCTTTCGCGAAACCCAACAGGCTACCAACTTAAGCCGGGACAACCCATGATGCAAGGCTTCCAGTCTACACCGGTTTCAGTCCAACGCTGGGAAAGATTTGTACCACGTTACGTTGGTAGCCATCCAACACCAAGTTCTTGCTGTGAGTGTGGGTATCAAGGAGGATTACTTGAGACATTCCCAATCTTGTTTCTGAACTAAGGGACTGAACTATAA
>JAAHGR010000616.1 GCA_010672425.1 Symploca sp. SIO2E6 | reverse complement strand
TTGTTTAATTACCACAGGCTGCTGAGTCTTGATATTAGTAGCCAGGTAAGTTGAACGACCCCCAAGGCGATTTTGACCTAACTGACGTTTAATCTGATAGTCGTGGCTGCTAAAGTCTGGATAGTTGGTCATCTGCTAACTCCTATATTTGCCAAAATATATATGTTACCAATCATTAATATGTAATAACCAATGACTCAAGTTGGCATTATTATGGGTAGCGATTCCGACTTGCCCACCATGCAGGACGCGATCGCAGTTTGTGAAGAGTTTGATGTATCCTGTGAAGTAGCGATCATTTCTGCTCACCGCACACCGGAACGAATGGTACAATATGCTCAATCAGCACACCAGCGTGGACTCAAAGTAATTATCGCTGGTGCAGGTGGTGCGGCTCACCTACCGGGTATGGTGGCGGCGCTGACGCCTTTACCTGTAATTGGTGTGCCTGTTGCCAGTCGCCACTTACAAGGGGTCGATTCTCTGTACTCCATAGTGCAAATGCCAGGGGGGATACCCGTAGCTACGGTAGCAATTGGTAATGCCAAAAACGCTGGCCTATTAGCCGTGCAGATCTTGGCATCTCACCAGCCAGAATTACTAGAACGAGTCCAGGAGTATCGTCAGAATTTAACCCAATCGGTAATACAAAAGCAAGCCCAGCTCGATGGACTGGGCTACCGGGAATATTTGAAGGTGTTAGGTATTAGGTCTTAGGTGTTAGGTTTCAGGTAAATTGCCAATTGGCAATTCAACAATTTAACAATTCAACAACCCTACCTTTGAGTCAAGCTTAAAGTAGTTGTATCGCTTCGTCCATCCTTGTCGGCTGTGGCGGTTACACTATAATTGATTCCACTATCAAGAAGCCTGGGTTGGGGGACGCTAACTGAGAATCGTCCATTGCTGTCGGCATTCACCGTCGTTTCCAATAATTCTTCGGAGTTAAGTACCCCTGTGGCTATAGCACCTAAAATATTGGAGTTTGAAGCTGATTGCTTGACAACAACCCGAACCCGTGCATTTGGCTGAGTCTTACCTTGCAGGGTAAAACCTCTTGTTGTTATTTGGTCACCGTCTTGGTGGCTAGTAAATTCGGGACGTAAGGGGATAATGGGGGCAGCTGTTAGGGTGTTTTGAGGGTTTTGGGTAGTGGTAGTTTGGGTAGATGTGGTCTGAACTTGATTTAGTTGAGTTACAGTCGCACTGGGATTAAAAACTACAGCTTGGGAAGCGGCTCCATAAACTGTTTTATCATCCCGTTGCAAACGACCAACAACAACTCCGTCATTAATTCGGTCTCTTGAACCCAAACTTACACTGGCAACGTAAACTCCTCGGGAGACTTCCTGTGCCGGTAACTTGCGCACGGTTGCGCCATCTAAAACCATGACTTCGGCTTTAGCTCCTGGTGTGCCATTAATCGTGGTTAAGAAGGTTGAACCAGCGCCAAGAGCAGTATTTGTGCCATTATGGGTAACTGAGGTAATTTCTAGAGCTACTTGAGGCCGTTGAACCTGGAAGTTCCAACCTACTGTCCACTGCTGGTTATTGGTATTTTTATACTCTACCCGAACTCGATTTTCTCCAGGTGGTAAATCTTGAGTAGGGCGATAGCTGAAGAAATTCTGGGTAATGGTGCTATTTCTGGTTACGTCTTGACCATTGACGAAAATTTTGACCGAATTGACTTCTACTGAGCCACCATTGCTATCGAATACTCCGGAGATTGAGGTATCAGGGGCAACAGCCTCATTAGTCTGACTAGGACTATGGTTAACTAGGTTTTGGGCAAAGGCTGCCTCAGACCACAATACGGGAGTAAGGACAATGCTAGTAGCAGCCAGTAGATTGAAGCAAGTGTTTTTGAGTAATCCCATATTTATTGTTTAACTCCTTGGTAGTGCATCGTTGCTTATGTTTAACTTGCTTGACATCTGCTGTGTGTCTATTGCGTGCACACAACAGATGTGTTATCACAAGTACAATTAAGACAATGGTATTTACAGATGTTAACTAACAACCAGAAAGTTTAAAACCAAATAGACTCGAACCAACAATCTCCAAATGTAAAACATCTTTACCTGAGCGCCAAGCCAGGATCTGGTAAATTTCCGGCTTTGATTCTCAGAAGACGAAGTAAGGAAGCTTAAGTTCCAACTATGGGAGTGCCTTCTTGTCGTAATTCTCAAAGATCACCATCAAACATTCCATGGCATAAATGTATAAATTGATACAGAAATATAACTACTTAACAATTACATAATGTGTAAATTTTCAAAGCAAAACCAATCTGTTAACAGAACTGAGTTTTTTGGTTATCTACCCAGATTTTTGTATGATTTGCTTTGTAAAGGCTGTTTCAGTTGAGAAAACCACTGATCGCTCCAGTGAATAACTCTGGAGAAGCTAGAACTTTAGGATCTGGTCATATACAGAGCAACTAACGATTAGGGTTAACCTCCAACTGAATCCCTAATTTGAGGGGGTGCTCTTAACCGAAAATTAGTTGATTTACAGCTTAACGATTAAATATTGGAGAATCACTTCTCGCAGATTAGATGATGTCTAGACTAAAGTTCCAGAAAACTTTCAAGCAAGAAAAATCGCCAAAGAACAATCGGCGATTTGATGCTCAGGGTTCTTCCCAGGATCTCTGGGGAGCCCCCTACTTCAACCCTCTGAAAACTCTTGCTCGCTCCTTTTCCCCCTACTGGCTTGCCTGCATTCCCCTAGCAGCAATCATTGTTGTCGTCTGGAATACAGCTGCTTCCGCTCAAGATGTTATTGATACAGATGCAATTGAGCCAGCGGCACTGACTCAAGGAATTCTGAGTATTGTTTTCGTCTTGATCTCAGCAGTTCTGGTAATCTTCATGAATGCTGGGTTCGGAATGCTCGAAACCGGTTTCTGTCGCCAGAAAAATGCGGTTAACATCCTCTCGAAGAACCTGATTGTCTTTGGGATTGCGACAATTGCCTTCTGGGCAATTGGCTTTTCCTTAATGTTTGGTACAGGTAATTCGTTTATTGGGATGAGTGGCTTTTTCCTAAGTAGCACTGATCCTACTACCTATGGACTAGACCCTTTCCCCGATGGTTTACCCATATCTGTATTTTTCCTCTTCCAAGTTGCCTTCGCTGCAACCGCCGCCACGATCGTTTCCGGTGCTGTAGCTGAGAGGATTAAATATGATGCCTTTTTAATCTTCAGTGTCCTGCTAGTAGCCGTATCCTATGCCATTACTGGGCATTGGGTTTGGTCAGGTGAAGGCTGGCTAGCTAACTTGGGAGGAGAGGATGGCACTGCCTTCTCTGACTTTGCTGGTTCAACGGTAGTTCACTCCGTAGGAGGTTGGGCAGCTTTAATGGGAGCCGCCATCCTTGGGCCACGGATTGGTAAATTTGAAAATGGTCAACCTCGTGCCCTTCCAGGTCACAATATGAGTATTGCGACCCTAGGTTGCTTGATTCTCTGGATTGGCTGGTTTGGTTTTAATCCAGGTTCAGAACTAGGAGCATCCACCAATGTAGCTTACATTGCCCTGACTACTAACCTAGCAGCAGCAGCTGGTGCAGTGACAGCAACCATGACTTCTTGGGTAAAAGATGGTAAGCCGGATCTCTCTATGACTATCAATGGGATTCTGGCGGGCTTGGTAGGAATTACTGCTGGTTGCGCTGCTGTTTCCTATCACTCTGCTGTAATTATTGGTGCGATCGCGGGCATAATTGTTGTATTCTCTGTCGGTTTCTTTGACAGCATCGGTATTGATGATCCAGTAGGGGCAATTTCTGTTCACTTAGTCAATGGTGCTTGGGGAACCTTTGCTGTGGGCTTGTTTGCTACTGAAGGAGGCTTATTCTACGGTGGTGGTTTGGCTCAACTAATTAGCCAAGTCATTGGCATTATTTCCATTGGCATCTTCACTGTAGTTATGAGTGGCATCTTCTGGCTAGCCCTAAAAGCTACCGTTGGTATCCGGGTAACCCCAGAAGAAGAAATGGAAGGCTTGGATATTGGTGAACACGGTATGGAAGCCTATTCTGGATTCCTCAAGGAAACAAGTATTGGTAGTCTTGGTCGTACTGAGGGTATCAGCGATGAGGGTAACTTTGCTTCTAGCTCTGATATGTAGATAGTTACCAATTTAACAATAAACATAATTAAAGCCCACATCTGGAGGTGTGGGCTTTGCTTATTTCTATAGGAGTAGGGAGTAATATCATGTCCGCAGATTCCCGTAGCTCCAGAGTATCTCAAAGTATGACAAATGACAGAGGACAACAAATCGCCAATAGGAGGAAAAACACCGAATACAAGTGTATACTATAGCAGTTATCGCATCCGTAAGGTAAGTAGTTAGGCACAATTACTTGTAAAACCTCTCCCCCAACCCCTCTCCTACCAGGAGAGGGGAGTCTTCCCCCTTGCCTTGCTCCGGAAGGGGGCTAGGGGGTTAGGTCTCTTTTTATAGTTAATTTTGTCCACCTACTTACATCTCCCATTCCCAATTCCCAATTCCCAATTCCCCTTGCAGGACAATTGCCGGCATCACCAATCCCTTGGTTATGAATGAACGAACATTCCCAAAACACCCTACACGGCGTCAGTTATTGCAGGTAGCCGCTTCCACTACCCTCAGCAGTCTCATGTTATCTGGGTGTGGTTGGACTTTAGCTAATGAACGACCTGCAGTTACTGTTCAAGGAGCCTCAAACGTTTTATATATCTATACTTGGGCTAGCTATACGGATCGGGACTTGCTCAAGCGCTTTACCCAAGAAACCGGTATT
>JAAHGR010000615.1 GCA_010672425.1 Symploca sp. SIO2E6 | reverse complement strand
AGTCAGATGTTCCCCCAAACCAGGGTACAGCTAAAACCAAACCCTCAACTGCCGAACCTCCCTGTATTAGGGTATTAGCATTATAAAGATCATCACCACCCAACAGCCGCAATCTTTGGTTCTGGGGTAGCTCGGCATTTGCCCTAGCAATGGCAATAGCCACAGAAGAAGTGTCTACATTTGGGAATAAAACGATAGCTCTTACCTGGTCTTGATTGGCACTGCGCTCAATTTCAGTCCTAGGATTAAGATCCTTTGCTCTGAGATCAACATTCCGGACAACTTTCCCCCCTGATGCTGTGAACTCTTCTCTAAAAGCTTTGTTTAGGCTTGTGCTGTAAATACTCTCAGAGTCAAAGAAAATAACCACCTTGTCTAAAGCTAAAGTATTTTTGGCATAGTCAGCTAGCTTTTCACTCGCCACATCGTCTGGAGGTGCAGTTCGGAAGAAAACATTCCCTGTTAAAGATGTACTAGTGCTCGTCGCAGAAACCATTGCCAATCCAGCTGGTTCGTATACAGTTAGCCCAAGCGAGCTAGAATCGCTAGAGTTGTGTCCAATCACCCCCAAAACTTGTGATTGAGCAACTAACTTTCGGGCAACTTCGCGTGCAATTTCTGGCTGGTTGCTATCGTCGGCAATAACAATTTCCAGTAAGCGATTATCTCTACCACCGCTATCGTTGAATTTCGTTTGTGCATCAGCTACGCCTCGTAATATTGCTTTAGCAAAGTCCTCGTTATTGCCTGCTGGTACTACTACCGCCAGTTGGAAGGGATTACCCTTCTGGCGTGCTTGGGCATTGTTGAGGTAAATTTGGGGTACTGGATCATTAGGTGTGGCTTCTGTAGCTTTTTGAAAGAAATCTATTGCCTGTTCGTACTCTTGTGATGCGAAAGCTTTAATCCCATTATCGAGGTCAAAGTTTTGTTGGGAAGAAAAGAGTCGGCTTTCCCCACTAGTAATGTTAAATTTGAGACACTCGCCACTGAATCTCTTCTCACCAGCTGGGCAAGAAATATTCTGCTGCCAGAGTAATCCTCCACTAAATAGAGTTAATATAGCAATGATTCCCAGAAGGATACTCAGCATCTTACGATTAGGTAGGCTGTTGTCTCCACCTACTAATACATTGTGTCGCAACTGGGTCAATACCTTGTCAACCCAAGACTGGTTAAAGACCTCTTGGTAAATGGGATTGTAAACTCTTAGGGTTTGATCTTTTTTAACTATCAACCCTGATAGCCGCAATTCCATCTGCTCAAAGCTTTGATCATCTAGTACATAACCCTGATTTAGAATTTGTTGGTATAATTTTAGCAGTCGTTTAGTATGTTGTTTGTTACTCAAAATGCGATCGCGTATCATCCGCAAATGTTCGGGCTCATCTTGAGATTCCCAATTTTTTATAATATGCGATCGCACCAATTGCCCAATAGCCTGCGAAGTCAAAACGTGTTTTGCCTGATCAGCCACCAGTTGGCAAAGTTTTTGTGTGAGAAACGGTTGTCCTCCTGTCCAATTCAATATTTCTTTGACAACTGCTTGGGGGTTGTCTACCTTACCTGCCAATCCTCTAACTAACGGCTTAACTTCCTGGAGTTGAAAACCATTCAACTCAATGGCACAACCAATATTAAAAGGTGTGCGTAGTTTATCTGCAATCAAATCAGACGGTGTTGCTACCCCAATCAGAGCAAAAGTTAGACGCTGATATTCTTGCTTATTATTCATCCGCTGGTTATAGCAAGCTCGAATAAAGGCAAAAAAGTCATCTGTGGGAAAATGCAAACCGAGAACGCTATCAATTTCATCAATAACAATAACAATTTTTTTGCTAACTTGTACCAATAAGACCTCTTCAATAAACTCACTCAAACGCTGCAAGGGCGTTAGCAACTGGCGATCCTGCCACCAAGATGAGGATTGGAACTGGAGTTGAAAGCTATTTGCCAGACTTATAATAAGAGCGGCATACCACTTATCGGGAGCAACCTCTTGACTACCCATCTTTATCAAGTCGATTAAGGCACTAATCTTCATTAAGTCTATCAAGGCACAAGCAAAGTATTCCTTTTCCAGCCTCTGCCTAACTCGTACCTGTAAACTGGACTTACCCATCTGCCGGGAGTTGAAGACATAACAGAATCGCCCAGCTTTCAACCCTTCGTAGAGGTCTTGATCAGCTTGCCGACTCACATAGCTGGGAGCATCTAGTGGTAGACTATCTCCGACTTGGTAGTACATTGGTTATTGGTTATTGGTTGTTGGTTGGACGGGCGAGACGCCCATTCCACAAGAAACTGAGGAAGAGCAAGTTTATACATATTTAGTGTTTTATTATTAATAATAACCACTCAAACGACTTCGGAAGTACTTGCGGTATAGTTCGCACCGGGGCTTGGCTGTATCCCCATCCAACTCTATCAAGCCCATACTCTGCAGCTTAAATGTTAGCACAGAGTCTAATTTAACTGAACCCTCATTAGTTACTACTTTCCTAAAACCTCTTGCTAATTCTGGATGCCGTTGAAGATACCCCAAGTGTTGGCGCAGATGATTGCTGTAAATCCCTGCTGCTGTGTGAGCATTTTGTAACAGTTGAGTAAGGGTGATATCCCGATGCTTAATACGCTCAAAAGCCGACTCCACCAAATAGGGATGTCCTCCGACTAAGCCCATCAATCGCTCCACATAGGCAGTATTCCAAGTCAATCCGTGCTGCTGTGCCAAATCTTGTAACTGTTTTGCATTAAACTCTGGTAGAGTAATCGGCATTCCCACACTAGCCAGAGGTGATGAGTTGAGATCCAGGGTGGCATAAAAATCTGTATCATGTACTATGAGTAAACGAAGTTTTTGCCAAATCCTACTATAGCGATCACCTCTTTTTGACCGATCATGCCAATTACGTAGTAGTCTACAAAAATCGGTGCAAATTGCTGCATTTTCAAAAACCAAATCTACCTTATCCAGAGCTAGGACAAGAGGTTGAGTAATCTCTGCTAGCAAATACTTCCGGAAGTAATTGGTGGTGTTATGGTTACAGGTGGAGATGTCCTGCCAATAATCATCTAACATATTGGACATTTCCAATTCGTTACCCACAAAAACACAAAACCACTTGCAGAACTTTTCTAAATCCTGAAAAACACGACTATCAGCTAGTTCAAAGCTCAAATCTACCGTTTCATAGCCTTGCTCCTTAGCATAGTCGAGCACCCGATACATCAATCTTGTCTTACCCATCATCTGAGGTGCTTTCACCCGCAATAAAGCTCCCGGCTGCATAATCGTTCGGTAACAGTTCGCTTCAATCGGAGGACGTTCCACATAAATTGTGTTGTTATTCATTAGCTCTGAGTTATTTTCAGATGTAGTGTTAGAGTCGTTTGGAGCATATTCAGGAGCTGTTGCTTCCTCTGTATCCATATCCAGCTCATCTTGAGAAGATTGAGAATTTGCGGGACTAGAGTTAGTAGCTGATAGAGATTCACTTACATGAAGCTTGGAGAGCACCTGGAAAGCAAAGGCACTCGCATGAAGAGAAGCCTTCTTATGTCGAACCTCTTCCGGTTCTATAGCACCATCATTTTTACCCTCAATTAAATCAGAAATACCTCGAATCACGATCGCTTGAACATTATCATAGGCAAAGGCTGCCCTCAAGAAACCATACCCTTCCATCTCAACCGCGATCGCATCATTATAACTTTTCCTCAACAACTGGAAAATCTCCGAGTCCTTAGAAGCAAGAACTTTCTCCCCAGCAACAATCGGAGCCACAAATACACGAGGTTCTGGCATTGGCTTACTAGATAGCCGTTGTAACCACTCCTTGGTTGTAACCTCAAAATCAGCTCTCTGCACTAGCCCATAAGCAGACTTCTCACTTTTGGGACGGGTGGAAAACCCCTTTTCTACTTTTCCTGACTCATAGCTGTAAACATGAGTTGCTACTACCACGTCACCAATGGCAACGTCTTTGATGCCTCCAGCGATGCCGACAAACAAGAGGATGCTAGGCTGGAAATAAGCGATCGCTCGTTCTGTCTCTGCTGCTGCACTTGGATTACCTGCTCCTACTTTGGCAATTCCCACTTCCCATTCCTGTCCATTCGTGAGAAACTTACCCTCTTCGTAAATGTTTCCCTGAGGGTGTTTCCTCTCCTGTAACCCCCTCAAATGAGTACGGACAGCTAGATATTCAACAGGCAGAGCAGTCAGTATTACTGCACGAGGCATGAGCTCAAGTTCCAAATTATCCCAATTATCTACTATTTTGACTGCTCAATTTGGATTTGGCTATAGTGCTGTGACTGCTTTGTTGGGTCTCGTTCCTCTACCCAACCTACATCTATTGTATCTTTGCTTGTCAAAGGGCGTCATTGTGCTCGCGTCTAACTTAACTATGTGCTCGCTTTTAACTGACCGTGAGCAAAGCGATCGCTTATACCTTTTATATATAGGCGCACACATTCCCCATTATTAAATAGAGTAGCACACAATAATGATAGATGCAACTAGCTCATATTGGAGTATAAACCACAGCCGTTTATCTTCTACTTTACCAATTCGTCTGGCAAGTTCGGGAACATTTTTACTAATCCCATAGTTATCGCCAGGGCGGGTTTTGTCTGAAGATTGTCATCAAATGGGTTAAGATATCCCATTACCCGCCCCTACAAATATCTTGATTCACCTATTGCGTTGGGTTTCACTGCGTTACACCCAACCTACATTAAGATACAAATTAATGTAAGATTATTAGAACATAATTATGTATTTTCAGTCCGTTTTA
>JAAHGR010000614.1 GCA_010672425.1 Symploca sp. SIO2E6 | reverse complement strand
AACCGAATTGAGCCGATTTGAAACTCAACAAGATCGCCAGTTTCACCAAACAGCCTATCCTCCCAAAATGGGGGAACATCAGTAATTTCTACATTGGCTCGCAGCCGTTGCCGCATCTGTGTACTGCTGATATCAGGAAACCAGTCAGCGGTGGCGGCAATAGTAGCAGAGCTAATCACAGTTGGACCATTGGCATTGGTATCATCAGGAAAACCTTGGACTAAGTTCTCTTGTAGTTGTACTTTTTTACCAAAATAGTTACTCAACCAGGCTTCTAATTTAGTCCGTTCCTGCTCAAGATGAAAAACTACCGTTTGCTCTGTTTGGTGAACTTTTAGGGAAACAGTTTGAGCCTCTAGGTTAAATGAGGTACGTAATAAGTGGACTTTGGGATTACGCTTACCATTAACAAACTTACCCTGTTCATCAACCATAGCAAATTGTCGGTCATGTTCTAGAGCACCACTTTTGAGAAATTTTGCCCTGGTTACGGCAATACCGTCCAGGGACTTAATAGGATAAATCAGAATTTGGGAAATGTAAGGCATTGGAGAATTGGGAATTGGGAGTTGGGAATTGGGAATTGGGAATTGAGCATTGGGAATTGGGAATTGGGAATTGGGAATTGGGAATTGGGAATTGGGAAATTTAAAACCTTACTATAAAGTTTTCTTCCCTTCGAGTCTTCTGCCTTCTGTCTCCTGCCTTCTGCCTTCTGCCTCCTGCCTCCTGCCTCCTGCCTCCTGCCTCCTGCCTCCTGCCTTGCAGCCTTCTCTTCTGCCTCCTGCCTTCAAATTCCTTACATCCGCCAGAGCAAATTTGAACCGTGGGTATCTGTGCCACAGGTATTAAATAGATTGTAAGTAGCACTCAATTGTTTTACTATCTTGGTTTGCTTGGGACTAGGTTGCCAAGGTTTAGGATTGTTGTAGGCGTAGTAAGTTTCAACCCCATCGATCCCTAATTCAGCAGCAGCGGGAATCAATTTTTCTGGTGAGCGTCGGTAACGCGCAGGGTGAGCCAAAACGGCTAAACCTCCTGCTTGCTGAATTGCTGTAATCACATCAGCTGCCTGAGGAATTCTTTGTAGGGTTGGTTGGTTATGCAGGTAAGGTTGTATACTAGAGGACTTGGGGTCAAAAGCATAACCCAGGATATGAACATCAGTCCCCAACAGGTAGGATGTGATTTCAACACCAGTCCAGAGGTGAGGTATTGAGATAAAGGGCAATGATTCTTGCCACTCTTCTAGAAAACTTTGTGCAGCATAATAGCCTCCTACACTGTGATGATCAGTAATTGCTAGTCCTTTGAGTCCAATAGAGATTGTCTGCTCTATCAACTCCTCTGGCTCAAGTTGACCATCAGAGTATTTAGTGTGCATGTGGAAGTTGTAGGAATGGGGACAGCTATCTGGTTGAATGTTCTCCCATACCTGTTTTAGGGCTTGTTGATCTTGTGCTACTTGGGGTGAAGCCAAAGTTGGACTAATGTTGAGAGCCATAAATCACTTACTTTAATTTGCGTGTATTGGGGCATTGAGCGTAGCAAATAACTGTGTTAGCGATAACTCAGCTTAAGTGTAACTCTTTTGCTCGATGAATTGCTGCTCTAACTCCAGATTTATATCAAAAGGCAGCTACTCTGCTGTTGGGTTCCGCTTCGCTACACCCAACCTACGGTTGCTGCTATAAATTACCGGTTGCCTTACTTATTGAGGTTAGTGGACAGTTCATAAAAGCACCCTATATTTTACCAATAACTACAATAATATCGATAACCTTTAGGTAAATTTACCTTGCTCTAATCAAGCAGAATGATAAGACTTACCTATATCCCTAGCATTCTAATCGGCATTCGTTTTGCGATCGCACCCCTCCTTCTCCTCGATGCTGTGGAGCACCAAACCGGTTAGTACTACTCAGCTTCGTCAAGCATTGACAGTGGAAGCATAAATTATTTTTCACGTGCTATCCAACGCAACGAGGCGGCATAGTTTATGGCACGTTTTTATATCGATTCGGTCGGATGACAGGCAAGATGCGAAGTTCCACAAGAAACTTGAGCAAGATACGCGAGCAAGGCAAGATACGCGAGCAAGGCAAGATACGCGAGCAAGGCAAGATACGCGAGCAAGGCAAGATACGCGAGCAAGGCAAGATACGCGAGCAAGGCAAGATACGCGAGCAAGGCAAGATACGCGAGCAAGATGCTCGCACTACATATACATACAACAAATGCTACGCCGAAGAGAGCAGATTGTTGATTTTGCCAATAAGCTTGTGATCAGCATAAGCTGGTATGGTAAGCGATCGCTAGTTGGCCATGGCTCCCAATCTTGTTTTCTCCCGGCTCGTAAATTCAATCGATGACTGACTCGGAAAACTCTCAAGGCAATAGCAAACCCCGTGCTGTTATTCTTACTGCTATTCCCGATGAATATACGGCAGTTCGAGCTCATCTAACAGAAATTCAGGAAAAAGTTCATCCTAGTGGCACAATCTATGAGAGGGGAAAGTTCTCTACTGATGGGAGAGTCTGGGATGTCATCATTGTTGAAATCGGTCTTGGTAATATTGTTGCAGCTGCCCAAACAGAGCGGGCGATCGCATCTTTCCATCCTGATGTTATGCTCTTTGTGGGTGTGGCAGGTGGCATCAAGGATGTAAAGCTTGGTGATGTCGTAGCTTCTACTAAGATCTATGGCTATGAGTCGGGGAAGGCGGAGGAATTTTTTAAACCTAGACCTGAAATAGGTCTGAGCAGTTACGAGTTGGAACAAAGAGCTAAATTTGAAGCTAAAAGGAACGACTGGTTACAGAGATTACCGTCAATTCCTGACCCTACTCCTTCTGTTATTGTTGCTCCTATCGGTTCTGGGGAGAAGGTGGTTGCTTCAACTCAATCGGAAGTTTTTAAGTTTTTACGTTCCAACTATGGAGATGCAGTTACAGTTGAGATGGAAGGTAGAGGCTTCCTGGAAACAGTCCGTGCTCACCGGCAGGTTTCTGCTATGGTGATTCGAGGTGTTTCGGATCTGATTGATGACAAAAGTGAGGTTGATGATAGGGGTTATCAACCGATTGCGGCTTGTCATGCTAGTGCTTTTGCTTTTCAGGTACTGGCTAAGTTTTCCCCAGAATATTTTGCTGGTATTCCTCAAGAAAGGATACAACAAGCTTACCAAGATTTCTTACCTGCTGATGCAGAGGTCTGGGATTTAGAGTCAAATAATTGGGCACAAATTTTAAACAACTTGGCTAAGTTTAGACAACTGGAGCATTTTTTGGAGTGCTTAATTCAAGATCCCGATATTCCTCAGGAAAGTCGTAATCACTTGCAAGTTACCCTAGGGAAAGTAGCACAAAAAAAGCCTGTTGAAGCAAAGCGCAATAAATCTTCACGAGGTTCTTCCCCTCATCCATCAGCAAAACTTAATTCCTATCTATTGGTTACTCTCACTCGTGATGGTGAACTGCAACAGTTTTTATTAAACGCTTGGTTAATTAAAGATTATGGAGATGATACGGTAGAAGATTTGTCAAAGTATGAACATCTCCTTGACCCAATATCCTGTAAATTAACTCAAGTTCCTCGGGAATTAGACAAGCTTATCCAAAAAGCCCAAAGGTCTCTCGGAATAAAAGAATCTTGCCTAACCATAGAGTTTTTCTTGCCCATTGATTTAATGGGTATGGAAATCGACCGCTGGCAAATTACTGGGCCAATAAAAAAAATTCCTCTCGGAATTAAGTATCCCATACGACTGCGATCGCTTGAGCGTCTTGATCTTGATTATTTATATTCCTATTGGCCTCAATGGTGTGAATCTTGGAAGGAAGTCAGGAATATTTTAGAGAATCGACCTAGCCAAGAACGATTTGAGCATCTTGACAAAATGGAGGGTTTTAACTGGAAGTTACTTAGTTACAAGCTTAAGGATAAAATTGGACTAAAAATGACTTGTGCCCATCCTCCATCCATGAGGAGCGATTTATTTAGCGCAATTCTATATGCGACAACCCCTATTGCTATTTGGACGAGAACTGATATCCTTAATGTGGATGGAGTAACTGCGATCGATGAACTATTAACCCGTAAACCATTATGCCATTTGTGTGAATCAGTTAGAGAAATTCGAGAAGAAGCCGATGCTCAGACAGAGGAACATTTAGGGTTTCATTTAGCCCTGCTTTGGGAAAATCCCTATCGCTTGACTCCGGATGTTCTGGTTGCATTAAGCTCGCCGGGAGAGTAAGATCGCGGTTCTTGCATCTTTATCCCCCTAAATCCCCCTAAATCCCCCTAAATCCCCCTAAATCCCCCTTTGAAAGGGGGACTTTGAAAGGAAAATGGGACTTTGAAAGGAAAATGGGACTTTGAAAAGAAAATGGGACTTTGAAAAGAAAATGGGACTTTGAAAGGAAAATGGGACTTTGAAAGGAAAATGGGACTTTGAAAGGAAAATGGGACTTTGAAAGGAAAATGGGACTTTGAAAGGAAAATGGGACTTTGAAAGGAAAATGGGACTTTGAAAGAAAGATGACTGACTGGAAAATCTTTAAAGGTAATAGCGAACCCCATGATGGGATTAAGCGCCTGCCGGAACCTCCCAATTGGCGTAAGTTTATTGGTGCAAATGATGAGATCATAGAAGAAATTGAACAACGTTGGCCAAAGTTTGGTGATGGGTTGTCGGAGGAGACGGAAGATTGGGAGAGGGGAAAGACTTTCCGGATTCATACGGATCGGGATCATGACAAAAATAATGTCATTAATATGGTCAATGCTGCCTTATATTTAAG
>JAAHGR010000613.1 GCA_010672425.1 Symploca sp. SIO2E6 | reverse complement strand
CATGCTTTGCCTCGCGTTGCTCACCATGCTTTGCCTCGCGTTGCTCACCATGCTTTGCCTCGCGTTGCTCACCATGCTTTGCCTCGCGTTGCTCACCATGCTTTGCCTCGCGTTGCTCACCATGCTTCGCATTCGCAAATGTTGTTTGTTGTTTGTTTTTTGTTTTTTGACAAACAACTAACAACTAACAACTTGCTAACGCTTGCATCCCACGTAATGCAAGTCGTGGGATGAGTTAAATCCCTAAACCGCAAGGTTATCGATAGGGCGGGTTTTGTCTTAAAGATATTCTTCATACCCCAATCATAGGGAGCATCCCATTTTGGCGAGTTGTCTCATTTAATAGGGCTGAAACCCTTGCTATGTCGTTCTTGTGCTAATGTTTTTTCCAAAATGGGATGCTCCCCAATCATATCCCTAAACCCGCCCCTACGAGTTCACATAATTGAATTCCCAATTCCCAATGCCCAATGCCCAATTCCCAATGCCCAATGCCCAATTCCCAATTCCCAATTCCCAATTCCCAATTCCCCATTTCAAAGTGAATCAAGCTCCCGTTTCCCTACAGATAGCTCAAACAAAACTTGCGCCGCGATTTGGAGTGGATCAACCCAAGGAACCGGTAACTCCATGCGGGAAAAAGCTACCGAGAATTCGGTGCAACCAGCAACAACAACTTCAGTATCAAGTTCTTTGACTGCTGCATAGAGAATTTCTTGAGCCGATTTGCTGACTTGATTTCCTGTATACTTGATCCCAAACTCCGGATGATAGATGGCATTCATGATCTCGCACTGGAGCCTTGATTCATAATCAGGCTCTACTGCTAAAAGTCCGTAGGACTTCAACGCCTGGTAATATAGTTTAGTCCGAATAGTACCTTCGGTAGCCAAAATACCAACTTTTTTGGCACTAAAGGTATTAGTAATGTACCTCGCCGTTTCCTTCTGCAAATGAATCCAAGGGATCGGGACTTGGCGGTAAACATCTTCGTAGAAGTAGTGAGCACTATTGCAAGTAACGACAACAGCCGAGACTCCTGTAGCCTTCGCCTTTTCAAGAACTTTCACTAGATAGGGAGTACAGTTAGGCGCTTCCTTCTTAATTGCCAAAGTTCTATCAGGCACTTGACTCGCATTGAAGTAAATCCATTGCGGGTAGCTCTGATCCCCACTTACTCCTCTCTCATTACAGACTCTAAAGAATATTTGCTCAAATAAAAGTCCAGCAGCAGTCCCCATACCGCCGATAATTCCAAACCAAGCTTTTTGACTACTCAATTTTATATTCTCAATCTATATTAGTGTTTTGTAGAGACGTGCCAACAGACCTAAGGGCATCCTTCGGCGGGCGCGTCTCTACTAAAATCAATGTGGGATTTAACTAATCAAGCCAGCCATTTCTTAGCAAATTTCCGGTGACGGAAAGGATAAAGCAAATGACCAACAAAGCTTTCCGTCATCTTATCACCGTAGAGTCCAAAGTTTTTCGGCTGTCTAGAGGGTAGATAAAATGTGCCAAAGATCACATCGTAAATGGGAAATAGTCCTGCAAAGTTTTTACCCCATCCTTCCTCATCCATTGTATGATGCCAACGATGAAAGGCAGGACTAGCAATTAGATAGCGGAATGGCCCGTAACTCCAGGGGACGTTAGCATGAACGAAAGCGATGTAGGCCGATAACAAAGGCGTATATAATTCAACTGCTATCGGTGAAAGACCTAGGAGCATCAGGGGAGAAGCTTGCATCACTCGCGAGATGATATCATTCACTGGATGTAGACGAACAGCAGTCAGCCAATCTATTGCCTCTGAACTGTGATGAATCGCATGGTAGTCCCAGAGATGGCGAGTATGATGCCAGCGGTGAGTCCAGTAACCAATAAAATCTCCAACAACGATCGCAATTAGACCCTGCACCCAAAGAGGTAACTGGCTAAAGGCTCCATAACCTGACAGAATGCTCTCCCAGGCGAGAGAACGCTCCAAGAGTAGGTAAAATGGTAGGAGTACAAGCGCGATCGCAATTATGCTTAGTATCTGAATCACCATCGGGGTGAAAAACCAATAGAAGGTGTCAAGCCAGACACCCCGTCTCCATTTAGACTGATTGGGAATACTCGGCCAAAATTTTTCGAGAAAACCACAGACAACCGTGAGCACAATGAATAGAACTAGTGTTCTGACAAACCGCTCTTCCATAAAATTCCCCGTATCGTTTGAGAAGAATTTTAGGCCAGAGTTAATAGCGATCGCAACAGCATTCTGACTTCTTTTACTGGCATGGCACAGCTAAAAACCTAGGTTGGGTGTAACGGAGTGAAACCCAACGCAGCACAGAAGGAGTGTTGGGTTACGAAGAAAGCTACACCCAACCTACTTATTCCATCATTTTAGATGTAGTGCGAGGGGTGAGCGAAAAAAAGGGTGGGGAAACGATTCAGCAGACGCGGGGACGCGGGGACGCGGGGACGCGGAGAATAGAAATCCCACACAAAATTTCGCTCACCCTAGTGCGAGCATCTTGCTCGCGTTTGACTTAAGCGCGAGCGAGACGCTCGCACTACCAAAATCTAAACTACCATTTTAAGTGTGTCACGCCACTACCATGCTCCCTAAAGAGCACCGATATATCCCAATCCTAAGATAACGCCTGCTCCCAAGACATGACCAAAACTGGTGGTTCCCAGTAATGCACCCAAACCCATACCACCGAACATGGCAGACGATGGTAAACCAGGTCCTTCGCTAGGATACTTGATCGTAAATTTGCCGATGGCAATAGCTAAGATATTGCAGATAATCATCACTAGTCCAACCTTGGGACTCCAGCTTACGGTAGCTGGAACAGTGAGTAATAATGCTGAGTAAGTCAACTTACCCTCCTCTTACATGAATAAACTTTTACAAAAGTGTCGAACATCAGATGCTCAGATCTTGACGTTGCCCAAAATTTGAGTTAAAGATGCTCTTCTAATCCTCGGAATAATTAGTAATTATCTCACAAGAAGCACAACTTAGAATATTTTTTCCATTCCCAATTCCCCACTCCCAATTCCCCACTCCCAATTCCCACTCCCAATTCCCAATTCCCTTGTTTAAGGAGAAGTTACAATTAGCGCGATCGCACCCTAAGTAGGTTACAACTGTATTTGAACCACTTCTGTTGAGCAAAACCTTTTCAACCCAGGAGCAAGAAATGGCTAGGAATTTGCTGGAACAACTGCGCGAAATGACCACCGTGGTAGCGGACACTGGTGATATCCAAGCAATTGAAACCATTAAACCTCAAGATGCTACTACTAATCCCTCGCTGATAACAGCAGCAGCTCAGATGCCCCAGTACCAGTCCATTGTCGATCAGACTTTGAAACAGGTAAAGCAGGAGGCGGGAGCAACAGCAGATAAGGCGATGATCGTACAACAGTCAATTGACCGACTAGCAATCTCCTTCGGGTTGCAAATTCTGGAAATTATTCCGGGACGGGTCTCTACTGAGGTAGATGCAAGGCTATCCTATGATACAGAGGGAACGATCGCTAAAGCTCGTTATCTAATTTCCCAGTACGAAGCCGTTGGGGTCTCCCGTGAGCGAGTACTAATTAAAATTGCTTCCACCTGGGAAGGGATTCGTGCCGCCGAAGTCTTGGAAAAAGAGGGTATTCACTGTAATTTGACCCTATTGTTTGGCCTTCATCAAGCGATCGCTTGTGCGGAAGCCGGAGTCACCCTGATCTCCCCCTTTGTCGGGCGAATTTTGGACTGGTATAAAAAGGAAACTGGACGAGACAGCTATCCCCCTGCCGAAGATCCAGGAGTATTGTCGGTTACCAAAATTTACAACTACTACAAAAAATTTGGCTACAAAACGGAAGTGATGGGTGCTAGCTTCCGCAACCTCGGTGAGATTACCGAGTTAGCAGGCTGTGATTTGCTAACCATATCACCTAAACTCCTCAATGAGTTACAATCAACTACAGCAGATTTACCCCGTAAGCTAGATCCCGAAATTGCAGCTACAGCCGAGATCGAAAAAATATCGATGGACAAAGAAACCTTCGAGCAGATGCATCAAGCTGATCTCATGGCATCCCAAAAACTAGAGGAAGGGATTAATGGCTTCTCGAAGTCATTAGTTGCTCTAGAGAAACTTTTAACAGAGAGACTGATTCGCCTAGAGGGAGAAGCAACTCTTAACCATGCGGCCAGGGATGTCTTCCTGGTTTATGATCTAGATGGGGATGGATTCATCACCCGTGAAGAATGGGCAGGAACCGATGCAGTATTTGAGGCTCTTGATATGAACGGAGATGGTCAAATCACCCCCGAGGAGATGGCAGCTGGACTAGGAGCCGCATTCCATTTAGTTGAGGCGTAAAATTGCTCGTTTGTTGTTTGTTGTTTGTTATTTGTTGTTTGTTGTTTGTCATTAGTCTTTTGTCCTTTGTCATCAGTTACAGCGCTTTGCGGGCTAACAACTTAAGGCGAGACACTTTATATAGCAAAGGCTTCAGCCTTTGGAAAATTGAGCTATTATTGGTCGAAATTTTGTCCCGGTTTACGCTGGCAGCCGCTTTGCGCTGTAATAAAGTACACTCTTCCAAAAGTCCCCGTGGAAGTCAAAGCGTAGCATCCTCTGGCTTCCCCGTGGAAGCAAAAGCGTAGCATCCTCTGGCCTCCCCGTGGAAGCAAAAGCGTAGCATCCTCTGGCCTCCCCGTGGAAGCAAAAGCGTAGCATCCTCTGGCCTCCCCGTGGAAGCAAAAGCGTAGCATCCTCTGGCCTCCCCGTGGAAGCAAAAGCGTA
>JAAHGR010000612.1 GCA_010672425.1 Symploca sp. SIO2E6 | reverse complement strand
CAATGGATAAACCAGTTGATTGTGGTTTTACTTTTATTGTTTTTGGTAATATCTAAATGCTGAATAAGTAATACAGCGCTTTGCGATGTTATGAGGTACAGTAAGAAAAATCCCCCTAAATCCCCCTAGAATCCCCCTCCCGTCCCCCTTTGAAAGGGGGAAGCCAGAGGATGCTACGCTTTTGGTTCCACGGGGGACTTTTACTGCCCCCCGATCTTCGGGGGGTTGGGGGGATAAAGGTGTACCACATAACAGCGAAAACTGCTGTAAGCGTCTAATGGCGCAGGGAACAGGGAACAGGGGAAATTACACGCCGCATTCTTTGTTACTTATTACTTATTATATCAATTCCGGTTGTATCGGAATGATTAATAATTTGGCTTTTTGGTTAGAAAACATAGACACTGGCGGGCGCAAGCGGGCGCAAGCGGGCGCAAGCGGGCGCAAGCATTGCGCCCCTACACCATGAATATTATACCAATGTAGCCGGAATTGATATTACTTATTACTCTTCAGAAAATAGAAATAGCAAAAGGATGGTCTAATCCTTTGATATGACTAGTTTCTAACTTCTTTTTAGGCAATGAAAACTCTTCTTCCTCCTGCCTCCTGCCTCCTGCCTCCTGCCTTCTAATGCTTATTACTTATTCTCCCAAACCCTATTTACTGCTGCCTAACAACACACCAACAGAACGTCCAATATTACCTGGTTGCATGGCATCCATTGCTGCTGTGGGTTCGTAGCCGCAATGTACCATACAGTCAGCACATTGGGGATTACCACTAGCACGACCGTAATTATCCCAATTGGTTTCCTCCAACAGTTCCTTAAAGCTAGCATAATGCCCCTCATTCAATAGATAACAGGGTTTTTGCCAGCCGAGGACACTGTAGCTAGGACTACCCCAAGGGGTGCATTCATAGTCTTTCTCACCCATGAGAAAATCTAAGAATAGAGGGTTGTGATTGAAGTTCCAGTTTTTCTTACCCGCCTTAAACGGAGCCAGTATTTCCCGGAATAGAGCCTTGGTTTGTTCCCGCTTGAGAAAATGTTCCTGATCCGGGGCCCACTCGTAACTGTAACCAGGAGAAATCATCATGCCATCGATGTTGAGGGTGTTGAGGAAGTCAAAGAACTCCTGCATTTGTTTGGGGTCGGTTCCCTCAAAAATTGTGGTGTTAGTCGTGACTCGAAATCCCTTGGCTTTAGCAGCACGAATGGCTTGCACTGCCTTATCAAAAACTCCTTGGCGGTCAACACATTGATCATGCAAATCCCGCAAACCATCCAGGTGGACGCTGAAGGTTAGGTAAGGAGAAGGCTGAAATTTACCCAGGCTTTTTTCCAACAACAAGCCATTGGTACAAAGGTAGACAAATTTCCGACGCTCTACCAGACCCTTGACAATTTCGTCAATTTGTGGGTGTAGTAAAGGTTCTCCCCCAGGAATAGAGACAACTGGGGCGCCACACTCTTCTGCGGCACGGAAGCACTCTTCCGGGGTCAGGTTGCGCTTGAGTATATCTGCCGGATGTTGGATTTTGCCACAACCAGAACAGGCAAGGTTACAGCGGAATAGGGGTTCCAACATCAAGACTAGAGGGAACTTCTTACGGCCCATTAGTCGCTGAGTAACTAAATATTTCCCTACTTCAAGAGCTTGTTGTAATTGAATCGCCATTAAGATCTCCTCTCACCTTTATTGAAGAAGGTTCACACCCATCAAGCAAACCCTACCTAGGGTTTGTCCCAATTTATTCAGGTTAATCATATTATCACGCTTGGCAAGGATCATCCGGAGGTAGCAATTAATTGAGCATTGACCAAAGTTAAAACCCTCTCTAATTCAGTAATACCAGCATATTCAGCCTCTTCCTGGGGAGTCAATAGTTCAACCTTGCGCTTTTCGAGTAACTCTTCTAATCGGCGATGTAACTCGCTAGTAAATTTAACAAGATTAACACCATCAACTTTTTCAACAGTGATTCCAGAACGAAGCCATGATGAAGGTTCTATCATCACGACTGGGGTCATGACTTGAGAAGTCATAGTTTTCCAAGGTCTAAAGTGTAAGTGCTACTCTTTCATTCTAGCGATCACTAGAGAGCTTATTAAGGATTTGCTTGGCTCAGTATACACCTTACCTTTGACGAGGATAGCGATCGCTTAATTTATCAATTGCCCCTGAGCCCAATTTATAGGCATCCGCAAGACAATCTTTTAAAATAGCATTGAGGTCTAATCCCGGGAAAAACTGGCTCTGCTCAACCAGAATATAACTCTCATCCCGAAACTGATAAATTTCAATCTTCTGTCTGCGAACAATCCACAGTTCCTTAACTCGATAGGGTAGATAATCATTAGGACTGGTGAATGAGGTAACATCACATTCGATCGCTAAGTCTGGTGGAGGATCGTTATTCCAGTCAATACGGCTTTTTCCGACTACAGGTAGCTCACCGATATAGAAAAAATGGTCAGGGATAATACCACTATTTTCCGGAAGGGACATGGTGGTTTCATGGTAGGAGTCGAACTTCAGCCCTAGGTGGCGAAGCAACACCTTGACCATATCGACGATAATGTCGAGTTGTTTGCCATGTTCTGGTAAAGGAACCATCAGTAGTAGTTCTCCT
Source organism: Symploca sp. SIO2E6 (assembly GCA_010672425.1). Classification (GTDB taxonomy): domain Bacteria; phylum Cyanobacteriota; class Cyanobacteriia; order Cyanobacteriales; family Coleofasciculaceae; genus Caldora. The sequence continues at coordinate 2,173 of JAAHGR010000612.1, read as the reverse complement.
TTTCGGTACTTTATGTGAGGAGAGGAGCGATCGCCTAGCTGGTTTAGTACTACCTGATAGTCTTGCCAAGTTCCAGGTAACCTCACCACTGCTCCCACTGGTAATTCGATCGTATTGGGTTTGACAATAACATTGAGCATAATTCTTTTGAGCAGGGAGCAGGGAATAGTGCCATATGGGAAACACTATATATGTGCGCACACTTTCCCATTATAGAACAATAGCAAAAGAAGACACCAGCTTTATTTTTAATCCAAGACTTCAAAATATAGGTACTGTTAAATCAGCAAAGACTAAAGTAGAAGAGAAATTGAAAGGATTAAATATCAATTATAAGGTTCACTCCCTCAATAATTATGTGGAAATCGACAATGCTGCTGAAGCAGGTTTGCCCGTTGTACTCTACAGACCCGGCAGTAAATTCGCTAAGACCTTTAATGAAACCGTTACCTCTTCCTCAGTTATCTGTTAACCAGCTTTCTGAAGATGACCTCATTGAAAAACTCAAATCTGTCAAAGGATTTGGAGGAGGAGGTCAAACAGCTCGCAAATTTGCACAAGGAATCATCAAGCATCGTCCTTTCACCTCAGAGCATGAATTAACTAAAAATGTATCAGGGTTCCTAACGAAAAGGAAGCAAACTTCTCAAAAGTTTAAAGACCTCAAGAATACCTATGAGATTAACTACTCCTATCCCTCTTGACCAGAGAAATTTTAGATTTTGGATTAAAGAATTAAAGAATTGAAGAATTAAAACGGTCACAAGACCCTAAATTTATTTATGGGGTAAATCTAAAATCTTCAATCTTCAATCTTCAATTGCTTGACAACTCCGGTACTTACAGCGCTTTACGCTGTAATGAAGTACATTCTTCCAAAAGTCTCCCTTGTTAAGGGGGATTTAGGGGGATCAAAACTGTACCGCAAAAATGGAAATTTTAAGCTATTGTTAAAGGTTTAACAGTGGTTTCTAACGATCGCGATTTGTTGAGAGTTGAAGAGTTGAGTTTAGAAAATTGGGTAGAACTATAAGTTTTTATACTACTCAGCAATCCCTCACCGTAGTTCAGAAACCGGGTTTCTAGGAAAATTTTGTAAGTTTTCATACTACTCAGCAATCCCTCACCGTAGTTCAGAAACCGGGTTTCTAGGAAAATTTTGAATTGGAAGCGAAGAAAGCTCAAAGAAACCCGGTTTCTTAGTCTTTCTAGGACTAAACTAATGTAAATTTATGTTAGCTGAAAGTTGCCGCTGCTGGTGAGGTCGTCATTACCCTTGTCGCCTCCGGTAAGCAACCAGGCTTCACCATCACCCTGGGAGATTTTGCAGTAAAACCTTATTAATGATTAACCCCACACCCCAAACGCCAAACAACCAACAACCAACAACCAAAAACCAATTGCAGCTACTGGTGATTATTGGCTTTCTGATTATAGGTAGCCTGCTACGGTTACTATGGACAGCTGATATGGAGTGGAAGGGCGAAGAACAATGGATGTTTAACCAGGCTCAACAGATTGTTAATGGTATAATACCTCTTCCCCTATCAGGGATACAAAGTTCGATTGGTATTCCTAATCCTGGTATGGGAGTTTGGTGCTTTGCTGCGATCGCTAAGTTTGCCGATGACCCGGTATCGATGGCTAGGGGAGTGCAGTTACTGAATATTGTCCCAATGTGGCTCTTCTTGGCCTTTGTCCTCTGGCAAGTTGGCAAGGAACAACAGCATACTTGGTTGTGGGGTTTAGCGATCGCGAGTGTTAATCCCTTAGCTATTATACTATCTCGTAAGATTTGGATACCGGATCTCCTGGCCCCTTTTTGTTTTTTAATCTTTCTTGGTCACTGGTTTAGGCAAAAATTCTGGGGCAGTTTTTTGTGGGGAATAGCTGGTATTTGCAGTGGCCAAGTCCATATGGGAGGATTTTTTGTGGTCATCGGCATCTTTTGCTGTACAGTCTGGCATGATGGGAGGAAGAAAATACTCAAGAAGACTGCCTGGATGGGCTATATCTTGGGTACATCCTTAGGAAGCATTCCTCTTCTGCTTTGGCTAGGGGAAGTTTTACCCCAATGGCAAGGTTCCCGGTCTTCAATTCTGGGTCTTTTGGTACCTAAATTTTACAGTCAATGGTAAGCAATATCAGTACAATTTAATAGATGAAGCTATTA
>JAAHGR010000611.1 GCA_010672425.1 Symploca sp. SIO2E6 | reverse complement strand
TACCGGTTGGGTCAAATCGGATTAGTTGGAAACGCGATCGCTACCTGTTGAATCTGATCAAAAGTTAATTCCCTACCGACTGGGTTAAATCTAGACACTAGCAGATTGTGAAACCCTTACGCAGCAAGAATTTCACAATGTGTTAGTTAGGAGTTAGAGTCTTCTGCCTCCTGCCTTCTGCCTTCTCCCTCTTCCCCACACCCCACACCCTACACCCTACACCCTTGTTTCTTGAAAGGATTAAAGTAAAATCAAACCAGAGGATGGGAGTATACTTGACGCCTGCAATGACTATCACTACTTACAGACAACAACAGCTCAACCAGGAAACCGTAGCAGAGACAAACCAGGAGAATGGCCTCAAGATACAGCATCTCTGGACAATTGAAGATAGTGAAAAACTCTATCGGGTCTCCGAATGGGGGGAACCCTACTTTTCCATCAATGCCGCCGGTCATGTTACGGTTTCTCCTAAAGGAGAACTAGGTGGCTCCTTGGATCTGTTGGAACTAGTGGAATCCCTGAAACAGCGTAACCTGGGATTACCCCTGTTAATTCGCTTTTCCGATATCTTGGCAGACCGGGTAGAGAGGTTAAATGCCTGTTTTGCCAAAGCGATCGCTCGCTACAAGTATCCTAACAGTTACCAAGGGGTCTTTCCCATCAAGTGCAATCAGCATCGGCAGCTAGTGGAGCATTTGGTCAAGTGTGGTCAACCTTGTCAATTTGGTTTAGAAGCAGGCTCTAAAGCAGAATTGATGATTGCTCTGGCAACTTTAAATACCCCCAACTCCCTATTGATTTGTAATGGTTACAAAAACCAGGAATATATAGAAACTGCTCTGTTAGCTACCAGAATTGGTCATAAACCCATAATTGTTCTCGAACAACTAGAAGAACTATTGCTAGTTATTGAAGCAGCGAACAAGTTAGCCATCAAACCAGTCCTAGGAGTTCGAGCCAAACTCAGTACTAAAGGCACGGGACGTTGGGGGGAATCCACAGGAGACCGGGCGAAATTTGGTCTGACGATTCCTGAGATTCTCACCTGCATTAACCAACTACGGGAGATACAGATGCTGGAGAGCCTACAGCTATTGCACTTCCACATTGGTTCGCAAATCTCAGCTATCAGTGTCATTAAAGATGCTATCCAAGAAGCTAGCCAAATTTACGTTGAGCTCAAAGCCTTAGGAGCCAATATGCAGTATTTGGATGTGGGTGGTGGTTTAGGGATCGACTACGACGGCTCCAAAACGAACTTCCACGCTTCAGTAAACTACAATATGCAGAACTATGCTAATGATATTGTAGCACAGGTGAAGGAAGCTTGTGATGCACGTCAGTTACCAACACCAGTGCTCATTAGTGAGAGTGGCCGTGCGATCGCTTCCCATCAATCCGTACTGGTTTTTGATGTTCTAGGTACCAGCGATGTTCTTTGCCAAACCCCGATCCCTCAGGAACAAGACCATCTAATTATCCGCAATTTCTGGGAAACTTACAATACGATCAAAATCGAGAATTACCAGGAAGCTTACCATGATGCCATCCAGTTGAAAGAACAAGCTGAAAGTCTGTTTAATCTCGGTTATTTTACCATTACCCAACGAGCTAGGGCGGAGCAGCTTTATTGGGCATGTTGCCAGAAAATTCTAGAAATTACCAGAATGCAGGAATATGTCCCCGATGATTTAGAAGATTTGGAAAAAACCATGGCATCGATTTACTATGTTAATCTTTCAGTCTTCCAATCCGTGCCAGATTCTTGGGCAATTAAGCAACTGTTTCCCATTATGCCCATCCACCGGCTGAAGGAAAAACCCACCCGTCGAGGTACTCTCGCTGATCTAACCTGCGACAGTGATGGTAAAATCAACCAATTTATTGACCTACGGGATATCAAATCGGTACTAGAATTACATCCGCTTCGGGAAGCGAGGAGACGCGGGGACGCGGGGACGCGGGGACGCGGGGACACGGAGACGCGGGGACGCGGGGACACGGAGACGCGGGGACGCGGGGACACGGAGGACAAGGGAGACAAGGGAGACAAGGAAGACAAGGAAGACAAGGAAGACAATATGGCTACATCTTCTTCCCAATTCCCAATTCCCAATTCCCAATTCCCAATTCCCAATTCCCAATTCCCAATTCCCAAACAACAAACCAAAGAACCTTACTACTTAGGTTTGTTCCTAGCTGGAGCCTACCAGGAAATTATGGGTAATTTACACAACCTCTTTGGGGACACTAATGCTGTCCACATCCGCTTGACACCAAGAGGCTATGAAATTGAACAGGTGGTAAAAGGGGATACGGTGACAGAAGTTTTGCGTTATGTGCAGTATGATGCGGAAGATTTGCTCGAAAGTATCCGCCGCCGCACAGAAGAGGCTTTGCAGGAAAATTTGATTACTATTGAAGAATCTCAACTACTGTTGCAAAACTATGAGCGGAGTCTTAGTAGTTATACTTATCTGGCTTGAGAATTGAGAATTGAGAATTGAGAATTGGAGTTTAGCCTAGTCTAAACTCTAATTCCGGCTGGCTGCATAAGTGTAGAAGCTAGAAACCAGGTTTAACCTAATTCCACACTAGTAACAGCAAAAACCTTTTGCCAATCAATATTAGGTGGTTCAGCTGTGTACATTGCTATACATTCCAATATAGGGCTCATTTGATAATTCTCAAATAAGAGAATAGCAGATTTATTAATATTAGGAACGTCTACATATATAGGACTTCCTTCAGTATAAGTAGCCAAGGCCAATAATAGCTTTTCAGCTATATTTTCATTTTCCGCAAATATAGGACCAATTCTAAAGCCATCTGTAGCTTTTCTAATTACTCCATAACCGACTAAATCACTATCATTAATAATTGCGTAACCTTGCCCATGAGGTTGATTAATCCATGTGGAAATAAAATCTGAACGATGACTAGGAAAATACTGCCGGTCATAACAACAAAGTTGTTCAAAATCAATAGACTTTAAATCCCTGACATCTGGCGAAATTGTGCCGACAATTATTCCTTGATAACGGAAATTAGCATGAGCAGGTTTGAAACCAAATTTTTGATAATTATTAACTTGTTCTAAGACGGCATTTAAAGCGGCAGGCTGACCATCAATTAATTTCCATGCTTCTTGCCATGTTTTTAAACCAAATCCCTTTTTACGTTCTTCCGCTTTAACAATATAATGACCAATAAAATTAAATTGAGGATGATATCGCACTACAGCAATACAACTAATAGGTTTACCATTGAATTTTCCAATTAGAAATCCCCCAGGATCGGCAATATAAAAATTATCAGCATCATCAATACCTGGATTAAAACCCTCAGAAACCTCCCAGCTTAAGACAATTTTAAGATCATCTTTAGTCATGGGACAAACTTGAAAATTATCTTCTGTGGTAATAGTCATTTTTTTTCTCCTATTGAAAATCTTGTAAAGGACAGTGTAAATCAACTATTCAATACTCAATTTTGGTATTTAGACAAATCCTGTCAATTTTGAATTGAACTATAACCTTAATTTAATTGGACTAGGTTAACAACATGGATACAGAAAGCGCTCAAAATCAAGGTGCAAATATTCAAGCACATCTTCGACTTGTTCCGCAACAATATAAGCTACCCCAAAAAAGGGACTAATTGTCGGATCGCTTGGCAAATACTTCAGTAGTCTATTACCAAAAGTATTGCAGAATGATTCCTGATCAATACGATATTTTTCCGGAGTATAGTAGTGTGGCAGAACACCAATAATAAAGGCATAAATCTTAGAAGTATTTAGATTTGCTAGTAGGGAATTCCAATCAGGAGATTGATCAGTAAAAAAAAGCTCATAGGGATTGAAACCAAAGGCATACTCGATTATGTCAGGTAGAGCAAATCCTCCAAAGCGTAAGGGATTTAATTCAATAGGGAAGAGGGTTCCATTACTAGATATTCTAAACTCAAAATGAAACGGAAAACGGCGTATACCAAGCTTGGCTCCAATATAGTTCATCACTTCCATAGTCGGCTCTATTGTTTTAGCTACTACTTGCTTGGATGTATAGTATACCGTATCACTTACATCAGAGTTTGAGAGTAAAGGATGCTGATAAATACCAGTGATTATGGTTTTGCCATTTTTGTCCCAGAAACCATCGCAAGCAAACTCTTCCCCATCTACGAATTCCTCTACAACAAAAAAAGAGTCGCTTAAAACAGCAGAATTCATTTGTTTTGTGGCTCTATTAATATCCTCAAGAACCCAATCTACTGCCTGATCCCATTCCTGTTGTCCATGGACAACACGAACACCTATAGAGGCAGTTCCTATGCTGGGCTTAAATACTACCTTATCAATTTTTGGTGGAAACTGAAAATCCCCTAGAGTATCCCTGGTCAGTTCCAGATAAAATAAGTCGGGATACAATTCTTTGAATAGCCGACGGAAGATTGCTTTATTTTTAAATGTATTAACTTGATCTAAACGTTGTTTTGGGAGATTCTGAAGGATAAAAGAGAGACTTTCTTCCCAGTTAATAATTACTACGGTATCTTGATCTTGCATTAAAGATATCGCTTGGGTATCTTTAAGAACACCGATTGTTTTTGGTAGGGGAGGCATGGGTTGTTGCTCATGGACATAAATTCCTAGGCGTTGGATTGCATGTAGCAAAGAATGGGAGTGGAGAGGTCCGCCAATAAAACAGCAAATAGTATTTGGTGTTGTGATCTTCTTATTCATTCACCCTCTAAGGTAGAATTTCAGGCTGGAATCTAGGTTAAGATTGGCTTTAGAGCACTGTCCTGTGGACAGTGCA
>JAAHGR010000610.1:697-4836 GCA_010672425.1 Symploca sp. SIO2E6 | reverse complement strand
TAGTTTCCGTGAGGTTTTGGTAAAAGAGGCAACAACGCTACACCCAACCTACAGCCTTAATTTAGGTTATACGTAGGGGCGTATTGCATACGCCCGGTTGGATATGCCCGGTTGCTTCGAGCCCGGTTAGATATGCCCAGTTGCTTGACAATTTCTGCTGTTGAGTGGGAATATATCTAACAATGGGATAGGTGTGGTCATATAAACTATTTTCTCAACAACTGCAATAGGGAGGGAAGCAATAGGGCGTATGCAATACGCCCCTACGGATACCTGCGATAGCGCAAGCGCTGCTGCAAGCAGATCGCGTGATGCCAGAAACCGGGTTTCTGGGATAATTTTGGGTGTGGAAAGCGAAATGTCAGCAAGAAACCCGGTTTCTTTACCCAAGCGTGCGATCGCCTCCGCCACCAGCTTATGCTGATCGCACTGGTCAATTTCTTCATCAGACCGGGTACAATCCTTGAAGTACCTGCTTGATATGCCTAGCGATCGCTCTGATACTTAACATATGCCCAATGACGCTGAAATAAGACTTGAAGCACAAGTGATATTAGATACTCTGGCATTTACCCCGTTTTCTGATTGTCAGCCTCTTAGCCGCGAATTTAAGAATATTCCAATTCGCCCTGGACTTTATGCCTTGCGACACCGAGAGGAAGGACTTCTTTACATCGGAAAAGCTAAGCATTTGCGCGATCGCCTTCGGGGAGGACACAAAGCCTTCTTATGGGGGTGGCTTGACCGCTACGATCCTGATGATGTAGGAATTGTAATCTATCCCCTTGGGTATTTTGGTAAAGCCGGATTATTATTAGAGCTAGAGAAGCTCATTCTGCAAGCGACAAAGCCACCTTATAACGTCAAAATTCCGAGGGATATATGATGCAAACAATTCAATTGGAACATTTGTCAGCAGAAGCCGCGCAGCAAATCCTGGATGCGGTTCCCGTGTATGTAAAAGAAGCATTTCATCGACGCGCCGCTGAGATTGAGTATCCGATAGAAGCAGTGGTTGAAATGGCGTTGGCTAACTTCCTTGATAGTGAGTCCCTGTCCTTTGAAGACTGTCTATTGGCAGAGAGGTTAGGTAAATAGTGCGATCTGCTTGCAGCAGCGCTTGCGCTATCGCATATCTTGTAGGTTGGGTGTAGCGAAGCGAAACCCAACAGTAGAGAATCGGCGTTGGGTTTCGCTTTTGGTAGTTCCCGTGAGATTTTGGTAAAAGAGGCAACAACGCTACACCCAACCTACGAGGTTACATGTAGGGGCGTATTGCATACGCCCGTTTGCTTGACAATTTCTGCTGTTGAGTGGGAATATATCTAATAATGGAATAGGTGTGGTCATATAAACTATTTTCTCAACAACTGCAATAGGGAGGGAAGCAATAGGGAGGGAAGCAATACGCCCCTACGGATACCTGCGATCGCTCCATTTAGTGTAAGAAAAACACCATTAACACTACATATAGCCAGACCTGTGATAATATTGGCCAAATCTCCCAGATGGGGGGGTTCACCAACTCGGTTTCTGGCAATACAATCAAATGCGCACCGACAGTTTATTTTATAAAGTCTTCCAAACTCTCCCAGGCACTCTCTTTGAACTTCTCGGATACAACAGTGCGATCGCACAAAACTATGATTTTAAGGCCATCGAAGTCAAAGAACTAGCCAAACGTACTGACCAGAGAAATTTTAGATTTTAGATTTTAGATTAAAGAATTGAAGAATAAAACGGTCACAAGCCCCTAAATTTATTTAGGGAATAAATCTAAAATCTTCAATCTTTTATTCCCCATGCCCCTAAATTTATTTATGGGGTAAATCTAAAATCTAAAATCTTCAATCTTCAATTGTTTGACGGTGTATTTCTTCCCAAAAGAGACGGAGACCCCATTTACTTCGTGGAAGTCCAATTTCAAAGAGATGAGGATTTGTACTACCGCTTAATGAAAGAAGTGTTTATCTATTTGGGACAAAATCGTTGGCAGTATGGCTGGCAAGCATTAGTATTTTGGGCCAAGCGCAGCTTAGATACAGGGATTCCCCAGTGTTACGATGCTGAAGTCAAAGCCGGAAATCTACGGACATTTTACCTCGACGAAACTCCAGACACTTCAACATCAATCGGATTAGGATTGGTACGGTTGGTAGTAGAACCAGAAAGCAATGTCCAACAAAGAGTACAACAACTGGAGAGATGTACGCAGGCTCTGCCAGTGGCACAGCAAAGAAATACGATAGAATTAATAGAACAAGCCTTAGTCTACAAATTTCCTAAACGTCCTCGGAGGGAACTAGAAGCAATGTTTGGACTCACAGAATGGAAACAGACCAGATTTTATCAAGAAGTCACGGCTGAAGCTGGTCAAGAGAAACAGCAAGAAATCGCGCTCAAGTTTTTAGAACTTGGTTTATCCATAGAGATAGTAGCTGAGGGGACAGGCTTATCCATTGAACAAGTCCAACAACTTCGGCAACAATTAGATCACTCTTCCCCAAACTGAAGGAGGTGGAACTGGCATCTCGCCAGTACAGATTTTAGGTTGGGTTAAGGGAAGCGAAACCCAACAGCAGAGAATTAGTGTTGGGTTTCGCTTTTGGTAGTTTCCGTGAGATTTTGGTCAAAAGGGGTAACAACGCTACACCCAACCTACGAAGTTACATGTAGGGGCGTATTGCTCCCCGCCCGGTTGCTTCCCTCCCGATTAGATATGGCCGGTTGCTTGACAATTTCTGCTGTTGAGTGGGAATATATCTAATAATGGAATAGGTGTGGTCATATAAGCTATTTTCTCAACAACTGCAATAGGGCGCATGTAATAGGGAGGGAAGCAATAGGGAGGGAAGCAATACGCCCCTACGGATACTTGCGATCGCTCCATTTAGTGTAAGAAAAACACCATTAACACTACATATAGCCAGACCTGTGATAATATTGGCCAAATCTCCCAGATGGGGGGGTTCACCAACTCGGTTTCTGGCAATACAATCAAATGCGCACCGACAGTTTATTTTATAAAGTCTTCCAAACTCTCCCAGGCACTCTCTTTGAACTTCTCGGATACAACAGTGCGATCGCACAAAACTATGATTTTAAGGCCATCGAAGTCAAAGAACTAGCCAAACGTACTGACCAGAGAAATTTTAGATTTTAGATTTTAGATTAAAGAATTGAAGAATAAAACGGTCACAAGCCCCTAAATTTATTTAGGGAATAAATCTAAAATCTTCAATCTTTTATTCCCCATGCCCCTAAATTTATTTATGGGGTAAATCTAAAATCTAAAATCTTCAATCTTCAATTGTTTGACGGTGTATTTCTTCCCAAAAGAGACGGAGACCCCATTTACTTCGTGGAAGTCCAATTTCAAAGAGATGAGGATTTGTACTACCGCTTAATGAAAGAAGTGTTTATCTATTTGGGACAAAATCGTTGGCAGTATGGCTGGCAAGCATTAGTATTTTGGGCCAAGCGCAGCTTAGATACAGGGATTCCCCAGTGTTACGATGCTGAAGTCAAAGCCGGAAATCTACGGACATTTTACCTCGACGAAACTCCAGACACTTCAACATCAATCGGATTAGGATTGGTACGGTTGGTAGTAGAACCAGAAAGCAATGTCCAACAAAGAGTACAACAACTGGAGAGATGTACGCAGGCTCTGCCAGTGGCACAGCAAAGAAATACGATAGAATTAATAGAACAAGCCTTAGTCTACAAATTTCCTAAACGTCCTCGGAGGGAACTAGAAGCAATGTTTGGACTCACAGAATGGAAACAGACCAGATTTTATCAAGAAGTCACGGCTGAAGCTGGTCAAGAGAAACAGCAAGAAATCGCGCTCAAGTTTTTAGAACTTGGTTTATCCATAGAGATAGTAGCTGAGGGGACAGGCTTATCCATTGAACAAGTCCAACAACTTCGGCAACAATTAGATCACTCTTCCCCAAACTGAAGGAGGTGGAACTGGCATCTCGCCAGTACAGATTTTAGGTTGGGTTAAGGGAAGCGAAACCCAACAGCAGAGAATTAGTGTTGGGTTTCGCTTTTGGTAGTTTCCGTGAGATTTTGGTCAAAAGGGGTAACAACGCTACACCCAACCTACGAAGTTACATGTAGGGGCGTATTGC
>JAAHGR010000610.1:0-597 GCA_010672425.1 Symploca sp. SIO2E6 | reverse complement strand
GGGAAGCGAAACCCAACAGCAGAGAATTAGTGTTGGGTTTCGCTTTTGGTAGTTTCCGTGAGATTTTGGTCAAAAGGGGTAACAACGCTACACCCAACCTACGAAGTTACATGTAGGGGCGTATTGCATACGCCCGTTTGCTTGACTAGGTCAAGATTATAGGCATCACCTAACTAGCGATGAAATTACCAAATGGTAACAAGGCACAACTGGGAGACAAACTAGAACGTTATTCTCTCAACCTTGATCATCCCAGAGGTAAGCATAAAGCGATTATCTTCAGAATTAGGTTAGGGATTAGTCTAGAAAACAAAGAAGTCCTGGAAAATGCTCTGTTAGAAGCAGCTGTAAACAAGGAAGCAACCATCTATAGGGAGGATAAATATGGAACACATTACGACATCAAGTTTTTGATGACCACAGAAATAGGTACTTCTTGGATATTAAGCTGCTGGATTATTCGCGCTGATGAAGATTTCCCCAGGCTAACTAATACATATCCCGTGGACAAGTGAGGTAATTATGTCAAACATCAAAGAATACGATCTTGTGGCTTTAACAGAAAATGTGCAAGCTGTCCACAAAGAAACTAGAAGA
>JAAHGR010000061.1:254-21614 GCA_010672425.1 Symploca sp. SIO2E6 | reverse complement strand
TTGGATGTGGTCAATCCTGCCACTACTGAAGTCCTCACTCAGGTTCCCTTGTCTAAAAAGGCTGATGTTGAGTTGGCTGTCACTGCTGCTGCTACTGCTTTTACTACCTGGCGTCGCACTCCACCGACGGCTAGGGTGCAATACTTATTTAAACTGAAATTCCTGTTAGAAGAACATTTAGAAGATTTATCCTTTACCATTACTGATGAATGCGGTAAAACCCTCGCTGAATCGAAAGGAGAGTTGCAAAGAGCCATCGAGAATGTGGAAGTTGCTTGTGGTATTCCCACCCTGATGCAGGGTTATAACCTAGAAGATATTGCTCGTGGGATTGATGAAATCATGATTCGTCAACCAGTGGGTATCACCGCCATTATCACTCCCTTCAATTTTCCGGGGATGATTCCCTTCTGGTTTTTGCCCTATGCGATCGCTTGCGGTAATACTACTATAGTTAAGCCTTCGGAGAAGGTTCCCCTGACGATGCAGAAGATCTTTGGCTTAATCGAACAGACTGGATTACCTCCAGGGGTGGTAAATTTGGTGAATGGAGCAAAGGAAGTGGTGGATGGACTGCTGGAACATCCGAAAATTCGCGCTATTAGTTTTGTTGGTTCCTCCCCGGTTGCCCAGTATATTTATCGTCAAGCAGCAGCTTTTGGTAAACGGGTACAATGTCAGGGAGGAGCCAAAAATCCGATCATTGTCCTGCCGGATGCGGAGCCGTCGATGACGACTCGGATTACTGCCGATAGTGCTTTTGGCTGTGCTGGACAACGGTGTTTAGCTGCTTCTGTAGCTGTTACCGTAGGAGAAGCTAGAGATTGGTATCCTGAAGCGATCGCTACTGCTGCCAGTACTAGGGTGGTAGGTTACGGTGGGCAGCAAGGAGTACAAATGGGGCCTGTGATTACCAAGGAGAGTCGGGCCCGGATTGAAGGATTGATTCAAAAGGGAATTGATGAAGGGGCAACAGCGCTAGTCGATGGACGACAAGCCAAAGTTGCCAATTATGATCAGGGTTACTTTATTAGACCAACAATTTTGCAAAATGTCAACCCTCAAAGTACCCTCGCTAGTACAGAAATCTTTGGTCCAGTGTTGGGTTTGATGCACCTTCCAACTATTGAGGAAGCCATAGAGTTGGTCAATAGTGGTTCCTGGGGGAACATGGCCTGTTTATTTACCAACAGTGGTGCAGCAGCACGCAAGTTTCGCTATGAAGCGGAAGCTGGGAATATTGGGATTAATATTGGAGTAGCCGCACCAATGGCTTTTTTCCCTTTTAGTGGTTGGAAAGATAGCTTCTTTGGAGATTTACATGGCCAAGGTAAACAAGCAGTAGAATTTTTCACTCAAACCAAGGTCGTAGTTGAGCGTTGGCCTCAAGAATGGTCTCGTCAGTTTTAAGGGAATTGGGAATTGGGAATTGGGAATGGGGAATTGGGAATTGAGAATTGGGAATTGGGGGGATGAATAACGAACTTATTACTTATTACTTGTTACTTATTACTTGTTACTTGTTACTTATTACTCATTACTTATTACTTATTACTTTAAATGAAAAGCCTAACTTCCCGTATGCAAGATGTCCAATCACCAATCATTCCCGTCATTGGGGAACTGATTCGCCGCACCCCTGGAACTATCTCTTTAGGACAAGGTGTTGTTTCTTATGGTCCTCCCCCAGAAGCGATCGCACTTTTGCCGGAATTTCTGGGGGATTTGCATAATCATAAGTACCAACCGGTTCATGGAATTGCTCCCTTGTTATCAGCAATTGAGGCTAAACTGCAAGCTTTTAATGGTATCGAGATGAATGGGGAAAACTGCATCGTGGTGACAGCGGGAAGCAATATGGCTTTCATGAATGCAGTGCTCGCTATTACGACTCCCGGTGATGAGATTATTATCCAAGTGCCTTATTATTTCAATCATGAAATGGCGATTACTATGGCTAGTTGTCATCCTGTACTAGTAGCAACGGATGCAAATTATCAACTATGTCCTGAAGCAATTGCCCAAGCAATTACACCAAAAACCAAGGCTGTAGTCACAATTTCTCCCAATAATCCCACTGGAGCCGTCTATTCTGAAGAGGCATTGCGGGAAGTTAATCGGATTTGTCGAGATCGCGGTATTTACCACATTAGTGATGAAGCCTATGAGTATTTTACCTATAACGGGGTCAAGCATATCTCACCAGGAGCCTTTTCCCCAAGTAGCGAGTACACCATTTCCCTCTACTCCCTTTCCAAAGCCTACGGTTTTGCCAGTTGGCGCATTGGGTATATGGTAATCCCCCAACACCTACTTGGTGCTGTCAAGAAAGTTCAGGATACGATTCTGATTTGTCCCCCAGTAGTTTCCCAATATGTGGCTTTAGGAGCACTGCAAATGGGAGTTGACTACTGCAAGAAGTATATCAGTGCGATCGCTACTGTGCGACAACTAGTGCTCAACTCTCTCAACCGCCTCCAAGATCTATGTACGATTGCTCCTGCTGATGGTGCTTTCTATTTTTTCCTCAAGGTTCATACTCAGCTAGGTGCTTTTGAATTGGTCGAGCGATTAATTCAAGAATATCAAGTAGCAGTGATTCCCGGTACTACGTTTGGTATGGATGATGGTTGTTACTTGCGGGTTGCTTACGGAGCATTGCAACAGGAAACAGCAGCAGAGGGTATTGAGAGATTGGTGAGAGGTTTGGAAAGTATATCTGAGTAATAAGTAATAAGTAATAAGTAATACCAAATCCGCTTTTAAAAGTACAAGATCACAATTTGCCCAAGCCTTTGATATAAGTGGATTTGGTTGATATGGGTAATCAGCCTATGTAAACCGGATTTGGTATAACAAGCGCCTGACTGCATAGGGAGCAGGGTAAAATGACACCGAAAAAAAAGTAATAAGAAATAAGTCAAGAGCTTTGGGGGCACCCTGCACCTCCAATATAAAGATGAGAAACAATTCTCTTGCGAAGCTACTTATTCCCTATTCCCCATTCCCCATTCCCCATTCCCCATTCCCTATTGCCTTTTAATTCCAATTTAAGCTAGCTTCGATTTTTCTACCGTCAATACCTAACTGATTATACAAGAGGTTTCGTTCACTGTCGCTCATAATTTCTAGATGCTCGCGATCAAAGGTATAAGTAGTACCACGGATCTCACATCTAAGAGCAATAGCTTTATTAGCATACCTGACAACTTGTCCCTGACTAGCTTCTGCAATATTGAAACTCAAAAACTGTCTGGGTCGGTAATCAATGGAGATGATTGGCAATGACGATGAAATATCGTCAGATTGTTGGTAGATAGTGGTTGGCATTTTCTTCTGATGAAATTAAATGTTTCTATAATCTAGTATAAGTTAATGTAACTTAACTTTCAGTAGTTATAATCACTAAAGCTTGAGAAATTTTAAGATATTTTGTAAGTTTAGATATACTTTATCAGTAAAATTACTGAACAAAACATCAGATTGTAATAAATTAAGAACAAGTCTTGACAAAAGGATAAGATATAGAGTAATTAAATCTCAGTGCTCTTGTCAAACTTCCCCAGCTTCCCCAGCTCCCTACTCCCTATCCTCATGAGAAAAGTATTTGGGCTAAGTTTACTGATCATTAGTTTGTTATTGGTGCTGCTTTTGGGTTTCCGGGACAAAGCAGTACATCTTGACTCTTCAGTTGCCAAAACACTACCAGAAGCTCAACTTAATTATCAGTCCTATCAACTAGATTCCAGTGTCGTTCATACTCTGGTAATTCCTGTTGCCAGTGGCTTGGTGGTGAAAACTGCTTCATCGGAACAACTCATGCCTTTAGCAAATTTTGTGCAGCAGCATCAGGCACTAGCCGTGATCAACGGCGGTTTTTTTGACCCTAACAACCAAAAAACTACATCTTATATTGTCCAAGAAGGGCAACTAGTGGCAGACCCCCGGCTCAATCCAGGACTGATGGATAATCCCAACAATAGACCTTACTTAGATAAAATTCTCAATCGGGCAGAATTTCGCCGCTACCGTTGTGGGTCAACTTTCCGTTATGATATTGCCCTACACCGTGAAGTGATTCCCGAAGGCTGTATCTTAGTTGATGCCCTAGGAGGTGGCCCAGGTTTACTACCGGCGCTGACTTTATTTCAGGAAGGCTTTTTGGATTTTGAGGAGGGGAAAGTTATTAAAGATGCCTTGGGAACTAAACGACCCAATGCCCGCAGTGCAGTGGGCATTACTCGTGAGGGTAATATTCTACTAGTCATGGCAGCTCAAAAACCAGAATTACCCCAAAATAGTGGAGTGTCTCTACCAGAATTGGCTGAATTGATGAACAGTTTTGGAGTAGAAGAAGCGATGAATTTAGATGGGGGAAGTTCTTCTGCTCTTTATTACCAAGGAGAGACTTTTTATGGCAGGGTTACTAAAGATGGAGATAGAGTCAAGCGACCAATTAAATCTGTCCTTGTTGTTACTTTTTAGTCGTGTCAGTCTGGAGCATCGATTGGTGAAACCGGGTTTCTATCAGACAGGATGGAGTCCCAATCCCCCAACACCTAATACCTACCACCTACCACCTAACACCTAACACCTAACACCTAACACCTACCGTTATGCGCTAACTTAGCTACAGATAACTTCACTATTATTGTTCGAGGCTCCCCCGTGTCCCAGCGTATTCCTTTAGTTTCTCTTCTTGTTCTCCTCGGTTTTTTTGCCGTACCAGCACCGGTTTCTGGACAAGCACTCCTACCCTATACCCTACAGCTAGATGCCAATGAACTAGAGCAGCAAGGCTTGAATCTGGCTCAGGATGCGGTTCAGTTAGTGCGCTTTCAGCAATATAACCTAGCATTGCCGAGGGCAGAATTGGCGACGCAATTGGCTCCTAATCGCTATCAAACTTGGTTTATTCTGGGTACTTTGTATGTACAAAATCAGGAGTTAGATCAAGGTATTACTGCTTTACAACGAGCGCTATCCCTAGAACCCAAGGAGTCAGGAATTTTATTCAGTTTGGGTTCGGCCTATTTCCAAAAAGGCGAATATGCTCAAGCTGTCAGGGAATTGGAAACCGGGTTGAAGCTCAAACCCGATGTTCCAGAAGCCTTGTTTGACTTGGGTAATGCTCACTACCAGCTGAAGCAATATCCCAAAGCTGTTGCTGCTTATGAGAAGGCTGTGGCGGAGGAAAAGAACTTCTGGCCTGCGATCAACAACATTGGGTTGGTCAGGTATGAACAGGGTGATGTGAATGGGGCAATCGAAAAATGGCGGGCTGCGATCGCTATTGATGATCAGGCAGCCGAACCTCAGCTAGCGGTGGCAGTGGCATTGTATGCTAGAGGTGACAAGGAAAAGGGGATAGCTATGGGAGCCGCAGCACTTCGCCTAGACAATCGCTATGCTGATTTAGATTTTCTTAAGGAAAATCTTTGGGGTGAACGTCTGCTAGCCGAAACTCAAAAGTTTTTAGCAATCCCCAGGATTGAGGCTGTCATTCCGTAACTGAAGATGGGAGATTGGTAATGCCCTAGGCTCTCCTAGGAGGGATTGCTAAAACTTCCTTTATATAGTACAAATGCACCCATAAAGAAACCCAAAAGGAGAAATCACCGTGGGTCGGTTACTGAATTATGCCTATTGAGAGAAGAAGGAGAAGGGGAACTCCCAGAAATAAATTATCTGATGGAGCAAGAGGTTTCATGTATCTTTTGGTAGTAGAGCCATAATCTGATCTACAAACTGCTGATGGTCAACAACTGGTTTAGAGATGTAGCCATCAGCACCACTTTGCTTGAGAAACTTTTCGCGATCGCCCTCCATTGCGTGAGCCGTGACTAGAATAATTGGCAGATTGGAGGTTTGAGTATCAGCTTTAAGCATCTGTGTAATTTTGATGCCGTCTACTGATTTACCCTGGTAAACACTGTGAGCCAGAGAAACATCCATCAAGACGATGTCAGCTTCCCCTGCTTGGGCTATTTCCATCACCTCTTCCACATCTTCAGTATGTTTTACATTTAAGCCCCCCCGCTTAGTGAGAATCTTGGAAAAAACGCGAGCATTAATGGGATCGTCTTCTACAATCAAAACGGTTTTCATGGGCGTTGTCTCAAGAAATTCTTCCTTTTTATTAGTGCGATTTGATATTAAGTCTGACAGGGACTTGGTAATATTGCCATCCGTATCTCAATACTTCATCAAATTTTGGTCAGAAATAGGGAACTTTAACTCATGGCAGAACAGCTAAACTTGCTAGAGACTGGTCAGGTGCTCCCCACAGCACTGCATGTGGAGATGCAAAGGTCTTATCTGGAATACGCCATGAGTGTGATCGTCGGGCGTGCTTTACCCGATGTTCGGGATGGACTTAAGCCTGTCCATCGGCGTATTTTATATGCCATGTACGAGTTAGGTCTAACACCAGATCGACCTTACCGCAAATGTGCTCGTGTCGTAGGGGATGTTTTAGGTAAATATCACCCTCATGGTGACCAAGCAGTTTACGATGCTCTGGTGCGACTCGTACAGGACTTTTCGACCCGCTATCCTCTTCTGGCTGGTCATGGCAATTTTGGTTCGGTGGATAATGACCCACCGGCTGCCATGCGTTACACTGAAACGCGACTGGCTCCCATTGGTGCCCAAGCCCTACT
This sequence comes from Symploca sp. SIO2E6, assembly GCA_010672425.1. GTDB lineage: Bacteria > Cyanobacteriota > Cyanobacteriia > Cyanobacteriales > Coleofasciculaceae > Caldora. The sequence continues at coordinate 14,952 of JAAHGR010000061.1, read as the reverse complement.
CTCAGAAATTGGTGAGGCCACTGTTGATTTTATCAACAACTTTGATAGCTCTGGTGCGGAGCCAGTAGTTCTACCGGCTCAGCTACCCGTATTATTACTCAATGGTTGCTCTGGCATTGCTGTGGGAATGGCAACTAATATCCCTCCTCACAATCTGTCAGAGGTGGTTAATGGTCTAATTGCCCTGATTGACCGTCCTAATCTACCAGATGAGAAGTTGTGGCGACTCATTCCAGGGCCAGATTTTCCCACAGGAGGGGAAATTGTTGAAACTTCTGGTATTCGGGAAGCCTACCTGAAGGGTCGTGGTAGTATCCCATTGCGGGGAATTACCAGAGTTGAGGAAATTCAAGGGAGTCGAGGACGTCGCCGTCGGAGTGCGATTATTATCAGTGAGTTGCCTTACCAGGTAAATAAGGCCGGCTGGATTGAAAAGCTAGCGGTTCTGGTTAACCAGGGACGAATCGAAGGCATTGCTGACATCCGGGATGAAAGCGATCGCTCTGGGATGCGGGTGGTGGTGGAACTCAAACGAGAAACCAAGGCTCAAAAGGTTCTGGAGCAGCTATATCGGCAAACTGCACTCCAAACGAACTTTGGGGCTATCATGCTAGCTTTGGTGGATGGACAGCCTCGCCAGCTTAGTCTCAGGCAATTATTAGAAGAGTTCTTGAAGTTCCGAGAACAGACTCTCACCCGGCAATATACCTATGAACTAGAGCAAAAACAGAAACGCTTACACCTAGTTGAAGGTTTATTGGCTTCTTTAGGACAACTAGATACTCTGATTGAGATCCTCAGAAATGCTCCGGATGGTACAACAGCTAAACTAACTCTACAGGCGCAGTTGAAACTGAGTGAGACTCAGGCAGAAGCTATTCTAGCAATGCCTCTGCGACGTATCACTGGTTTAGAACAGCAAAAACTACAGACAGAGTATGACGAGTTGAGGGAACGCCTCTCCGAATTGCAGCAATTGCTCGGAGATCGGCAAGAGTTACTCAAAGCGCTCAAGAAAGATTTGCGATCGCTTAAACGGAAGTACACTGATTCTCGTCGCACTAAGATCCGGTCTGTGTCTTCGAGGAAAGGGGATAGCAAGCAGGTTAAGGAAGGAAACAAAGGGAATAAACACCCAAGTTCTTCTTCCTCTCCATCCCCACCAGCAGCTGACTCGGCTCCCAACCTTTCCGAAGAAGAAAAGACCGTTTTAGAATTTACTTACCAAGGATACGTGCAGCGACAGCGTCCCAGCAAAGAGACAACATCGGGGCGAAATGGAGCCAGCAGTAGGACAACATCAAATGGTGAAGATTTTGTTGTTCAGACTCAGCTAGCACTCACTCAGCAAGAATTAGTAGTGATTACTAGTGGTGGTAAAGCCTACCCAGTCAAAGTAGGGGATATTCCCCCTGCTGCAGGACGACGGGCAGGAACTGCTTTGGTGAAATTGCTACCATCCTCAGTACAATCAGAAACGGTTGTCGCTCATTTTATTCTGGCTGATGAGGTGGAGGACCTCAATCTGATTTTGCTCACCCAGCAAGGAAGGATTAAGCGTTTAGGGGTTTCTGAGTTGACACATCTGACAACCCGTGGTTTAACCTTGCTCAAATTGAAAGATGATGACCAATTAAAATATGTCCGTCTGGCTCAACCAAAGGAACAAGTCGTTTTGGCAACTAGCAATGGACGACTATTGCGCTTTGAAATTAATGACCAACAATTGCCGTTGATGGGACGTACTGCTCAGGGAAATCAAGCCTCTAGGCTGCGGCGTCGAGAGCAGTTAGTTGGCTGTGTGACGATTCAAGTTAATGACAATCTCCTCTTGGTTTCTGAGCAGGGGTACGGAAAACGCCTACCAGTAAGTGCCGTTAGGTTAGTGAATCGGGGAGAAATTGGAACTCAAGCACTACAGTTTAAAACAGCTCAGGATATGTTGGTGGGAATTTTGCCAGCATCATTAGCCTCAGAAGTTGCTTTGGTTACTAATAGTGAGCGTATGATACCTTTGCGGGTAGATAAGGTCAAGTTATTAGGGAAAGATGGGAGTGGCGAACTTCTGGCTAAACTCAAACAGGGGGAGACCCTTGTTAGTGCGGTTTGTAAGTAATGAGCATCTTTAGGGACTGCCGCCCCAAAAACAAGGTTATAAACTAGTCATATCAAAGGATTCGGCCATTATGTTGCTATTTCTACTTTCTCAAGAGCTCGCCTTGGAGCGCTTCGCGCCCCCAATTGAAGAAGAGAAACAAGTCAGTTTTTCTTAAAACCTTCTGCCTTCTGCCTTCTTTCTCAAGAGTTAGGTGGTAGGTTATTCAGCAAGTCCCAAGTAACAAAACTTCATGAAACCTAACAAAACACAAGAAACCGAAATATAAAGAAAACATTATGAAAGTATGTAAATTCAAGAATCTCTGACAAACTGATAATTAATTCAAATGGGGTCAGCCCAAATAAAGACCCTAAATATACAAAACTTAAATACTTAATCATGAAGTAGAGTGTTCAGAGCTAAATCTTGATAGCCTCTGTACTCTACTATCTTGTTGTTGGTTATGTATTATCTGTCCTGCAAATTAACTTAGGGGGAGATGGGGGGATGGGGGGATAAACTTATCCGAGTAGTATTGACAAACAACCAACAACCAATAACAAACAACAAACAACAAACAACAAACAACAAACAATCAATGACCACAATTGTTGTCAAAGTTGGTACATCTAGCTTGACCCAACCAACAACGGGTCAGCTGGCCCTCTCTACAATTGCTAAACTAGTGGAAAGCCTCACCCAATTACGCTCCTGTGGTCATCGTGTTGTCTTGGTTAGTTCTGGTGCTGTAGGCGTTGGCTGTGGACGGCTGAGATTAAAGTCCCGTCCCCAAAAAATAGCCCTCAAGCAAGCAGTAGCAGCGGTTGGTCAAGGACGCCTGATGCGGGTGTATGATGACTTTTTTACCACCTTGGAACAACCGATTGCTCAGGTTCTTCTCAGCCGCCGGGACTTTATACAGCGCAGCTGCTATGTTAATGCTTCGGCTACTTTTGAGGAACTGCTACAATTAGGGGTTATCCCAGTGGTGAATGAAAATGATACCGTAGCAGTAGAGGAACTTAAGTTTGGAGATAACGATACCCTCTCGGCGATGGTGGCAAGTTTAATTGCCGCAGACTGGTTATTTTTATTAACCGATGTAGACCGACTCTACTCGGCAGACCCCCGGGAAGTACCGGATGCCCAGCCAATTCATCTAGTCAACAGCATGGCGCAGTTAGCTGAATTACAGGTACAAACAGGGTCATCTGGCTCCCAATGGGGTACTGGGGGTATGGTAACTAAAATTGCAGCGGCTCGAATTGCTACCAGTGCAGGTGTCAGAACCGTGATTACAGAAGGACGACACCCGGAAAGCATCAAGAGAATCTTACAGGGAGAACCCCTTGGTACCCAGTTTGCACCCCAACCTCAGAGTCATAATGCTCGCAAGCGTTGGATTGCTTACGGTTTAGTGCCTACAGGTAAACTCCATCTTGATCCTGGAGCCGTAGCAGCGATTTGTCAAGGAGGAAAATCCCTCTTAGCTGCGGGTATTACCAAAATTGAGGGAGATTTTCGCCCATCAGAGGCGGTACAGCTGTGTGACAGCAATGGCTCAGAAATTGCGAGAGGGTTAGTTAACTACAGTAGTACCGAACTACAGAAGATTCAAGGATGTCAATCTGAGGAAATTACAGCTATTTTAGGCTATGAGGATGCCGCAGAGGTGGTTCATCGGGATGATTTGGTCGTTATTTGATTAGGGTTTTGAAGTAATGAGTAATGAGTAATGAGTAATGAGTAACAAACAACAAACAACAAACAACAAACAACAAACAACAAACAACAAACAACAAACAACAAACAACATTATCAATTCTCAATAATACCGCCTCCTAGTAAGATATCTTCATTGTAGAAAACTGCTGCTTGTCCAGGAGTGATACTAAATTGCGGCTCATCGAACACTAATTTGACTCGATGATCTTCTAGGGGGATTACATTCACGGCAACTGCTGGGGAACGGTAACGGACTTGCACTGTGGTACGAATCGGATGAGTTGGTTGGGGAATTGATACCCAGTTCATCCGATCTATGGTACATTCTGATTGGGTGGCACGAGTGCAATCGCCTACAATAACTCGGTTACGTACTGCGTCTAGCGCAATTACATACAGGGGTTGAGCTGCGGCTATGCCTAGTCCTTTGCGCTGTCCAATTGTGTAATGGTGAATGCCTTGATGTTGACCGAGAACTTGGCCGTCTAAGTCTACTATCTCACCGGTGGTGGGGGTGATGTACTTGTCCAGAAATTCCCGCATGGAACCGTGGGATTCAATCAGGCACAAGTCTTGACTTTCCGGTTTGTCGGCAGTTTTTAGTTGATACTCAGCTGCTAGGCGGCGAGTTTCGGTTTTTTTGAGTTCTCCTAAAGGAAATATCGATGCCGCTAGTAAGTCTTGAGTCAAGTCATAGAGAAAGTAAGACTGGTCTTTTGTCAAGTCCACTGCTCGGCGCAATTGATAGCGATCGCTTAGGGTATCATAACTAATACGGGCATAGTGACCGGTGGCAATTTGCTCAATACCTAACTGTTCTCGTGCATAGGTGAGCATAGGGCCAAATTTCACTGCTTTGTTGCACTGAGAACAGGGTAAGGGAGTAATTCCCGCTTCGTAACCGGAAACGAGGTAATCAACGATGTTATTCTGAAATAGTTCGCGACTATCTACAATATGATGGGGAATACCCAGTTGTTCGCAAATGAAGGCTGCATCAACCATCCCTTCGGAACAGCATTGACCTTTCCCTTTCATTAACCAAAGGGTCAAACCAACGACTTCATATCCCTGATGATGAAGGGTAGCAGCAGCAACAGAACTGTCAACCCCACCGGATAGACCAACTACGATTCTGTTCATGGGGAATTGGGAATTGGGAATTGGGAATTGGGAATTGGGAATTGAATTACAAATGTACTTCTTACATTATAGTGGAATGGTACTAAGATAAGCGCCAATAGAAGAGAAGGCAGGGGAAGTCTATACTATCTCCTCTCTCGACTAACGCCTAATATCAATTCCGGTTGCATCGGAATGATTAAAAATCTGGCTTTCTGGTTAGAAAACATAGATACACTGAGGGCGCAAGCTTTGCGCCCCTACATCACGAATATTATCCCAATGTAGCCGGAATTGATATAACACCTAACACCTAATACCTAACACCTACTTTCACACCTCTGGTCAGCACAAAGGCACTACAAGGTTTCAAAAATGGTAGCCGAAATAGTGCATCGTCCAAAAAATTATAAATCGGCAGCGCCCAACGCAGACCTGAGGAGGCAATATAACGGTAATATAAGCCGGATAGATGGCTAGTAGTCACCTGAAAACCAGCCTGGGTAAAAACTTGGGCAACTTCTGAGGCAATAATCGGACGTTCGTTTTCTGTTACCCCCTTGCTACTATAAAAAGGAGAAGAGTGATCGCGATAAAGCCACATGAAGGGATTCAAGCGGTTGGGATCAAAAGCCACGAACATACCATTGGGTTTGAGGACTCGGAAAACCTCCCTAGCACATTTACTCGGATCTGGTAAGTGATGAATAAGGCCACTGAGTAAAACCCCATCAAGACTATCCGAGTCAAAGGGTAAGTTTTCCACATCGCCCACAATAAACTCTATTTCTGGATAAGTGTGTCCTGCTAGCTCAATTAATCCCTGACTCAAATCCAACCCAGAAGCTAAGAATCCCTGATGGTGTAGCAGATTAGTAAAAATACCCGAACCACAGCCACAATCAACCACCCGCATTCCTGGTTGCAATCCACTAAATTCCAGGCAGCTATTAACTATCTTGAGATTGCTCTTATCTGTAAAAACATTGTACTCTTGAGATTCTGCATAGCGATCAAAGAAGGCTATTTCTCTTTGCTTATCCTGTGTCACCATAACTGCTAGCTTGCTTCTCCACCCATTATCCAGGTTAATTTAACACAGGTTTAGGTGGTAGGGGAAGTTTTTAGACATCTCCAGAAAAGAACCTGAAACCCTTATGGTACCCAGAGGTCAATATTGAGTTTTGGGAGATGTCTTTTGTTAAAATGAAGACTCGATTGATATCCCCATCCCTGACAAGGGGTTTGTTTTTTACTTGACCATGAAGTATTCAGCATTAGGCAACACAGGACTTTACGTTTCGCAACTTACCTTGGGCACGATGACTTTTGACCATAAGGAGGCAGTATTTGGGAAGTTTCTTGGTGGTACTGGTCAAGAGTTGGCCACCAGAATGGTAGATTTAGCCATCGAAGCGGGTATCAATCTTTTTGATACCGCCAACATATATGGTATGGGTGAGTCTGAAGTAATGTTGGGTAAGGCATTGGGACTTCGGCGTCAAGATATACTCATTGCCACCAAGTACTACAACCCGATGAGTAGCCTACCCAATGCTGTGGGAACCGGTCGCTTGTCGGCGATACGTGAGGTTGAGGACAGTCTCCGACGACTTGCCACAGATTGGATTGACCTGTATCAAGTTCACAGCTTTGATGCAACCACCCCCTTGGAAGAAACCCTACGTGCGCTTGATGCACTCGTTCAGCAGGGCAAAGTACGGTACATTGGCCTGTCCAACTTTGCTGCTTGGCAGATTGCCAAAGCCGACGGCATTGCACGACAGTTAGGCACGGAAAGATTTTGCTCAGTGCAGGCTTACTATTCCCTCGTTGGACGGGAATTAGAACGAGAAATCATTCCAGCAGCTCTTGATTTGGGCCTAGGTATCTTGGTTTGGAGTCCTTTGGCGGGTGGTTTTCTCACCGGCAAATACACCCGTGAAACCGCTGGCGATGGCCGACGCCAAAAACTAAAGATTCCACCGGTAAACGAGGAACGCGGCTTCGACATCGTGGATACCCTGCGGGAAATTGCTGAGTGTCACAATGCCTCAATACCACAAATCGCTCTGGCCTGGCTGCTACACAAACCAGGTGTAACCAGCGCCATTGTCGGTGCGAGAAAGGAAGAACAGTTGGTAAATAACCTAAAATCTGCGGACATCCTACTTACAACAGAAGATATGACTCGTCTTGATGAGGTGAGCCAACTTACCCCCGAATACCCACATTGGGTGACATCCATGCAACGTGGCCAGGATATGTTGAGTAGGTTAGAAGATTTTAAGCAAGCGACAGGTAGCGAAACTTAGGCAAAATGAATGGTAAAACTCAATCTCAATCACGCTAGAGAGCCGGTCAAGAAACCGGGTTTCTCTTGTCAGAGCCTTGAGATCTCCTTGATAGCGTCACCTCCAAACCCGGTTTCTGGATTTGCGATCGCGTTGAATTCCTCTATTCTAGAAATGTCTCTACTTGACCATCCTGTTTTAAAACTACGCGGATGGTAGGATTATCTTCTCCCTCTACTGGAGAAACAAATGGCTCACCAACTTTAGGTATGGATGTCCGTTCAATGTGCTTTGTTGCTGCTTCCCCCAAGGGAATTATTCTTTGGAGCGAACCATCTGTATTTAGTACCAGGCGATACTCCAAGATTTGCTCCAACTCAGCAGGAGGTTGCCATTTTTGTTGGAGATAATCTCTTACTTCTTTGACCTGAGGAATCGCATCAAATAGCTTATTTTGAGTATTATCTTGAGTGTTAGTGGGACTTTGGGGAGGGTCAGATTCCCTTTGAGCTAAGCTTCCTGGAGAAGAAGTAATGGGCGAGGGTAAGGAAGCAACGGGTGAGGGTAAAGAAGTAGTTGAAGGCAAAGGAGCAGCTGAATCAGCTGAATCAGCAACCTCAGGAATGGAGGTATCTTCCCCAAGAGGTGGTAAATTTGGTAGAGGTGGCGGTGTTGCTAATGGTGATGGTCTACTTGACTCAACTGGAGGCTCATTTCTAGGGGATGTAGTAGCACGACTCCTCCTATTGGCAGTAGTAGGACTGGGGCTGGGTGTTTGTCTAATAACAGGGGTTTGGCTACTAACAGGCGTTTGGCTAATAATAGGGGTTTGGCTACGAACAGGTGCTTGACTAATAATAGGAGTTTGGCTACGAACAGGTGCTTGACTAGTAATCGGTGCAGAAGATTGAGGCTGGATAATCGTAGTTGTCCTACCTGTGCTTACTGGTGGCGGTGAATTGGAGATTACAGGACCTGGAGAACCAGCTTCAGGAGGTGGGGGAGTAACCCGAGCAGGAGGCAGCAGTTTTGGGGTAGCAGCCGGAGGACTTGGGGCTACTAAGGTTGGTGTTGGTGCTGGTGGCACTTTGGTAAGGAGTGGGGTTTCTTTTTTTGGTTCCTTGGTACTGGAGTCTTGCTCAGCTTGGGGTGCAGCTGCTTGCTCATTAGTATTAGACTGCTCTAGTAACTTAAATCCAGCAGTAGTTACACCCACTGCCAACACCAAAGCCGCAGCGGCGCGAGCCCAAACCGGTAGAGTTTTTTGTCCAGGTTGACTCAGAGTAGGTAAGGCCACAACCTCAGTAGCATATTGCTCTAAGGCTGTAGCCAAGTCAAACAGCTGCAATACTGTCAGTTCAATAACTGGTCCAGATTCCTGGGTAGCCAGTTGACCGAGAAACAGATTATGGGCAATTAAGCCTTTTGGTTCTAGGTAGATGGGGGAAAAGGGAGTCGCGGATTTCAGAGTGAGCAGTTTGGGGTTTGAGGGGAAACTAGGGACTAACGATGAATTGTCTAATTTGTCAAGTGCTTCTTCCGATTCTTGATCTGCTAATAATATTGGGGGAGTAAGGCCAGACTCAACTAAACTCAGAGACTTCTGGTCGTGGTTACCATTAGTCATCGGCAATAATAACGGCATTGACTTGGCTGAGGATTCGAGTAGGTTTTGCACATAGCCGTTAACCGCTTCAGATAACATTTCCAGATCTGCTCTGTTCCCCTGGATAGTTACCTGTTGTTCTTGTGTTTGTCGTGGATCGTCAAAAGACAGCTCAAAGCCTAGTTCTTTGAGCACCGACTGTCCCACCCAACGAGACAAAGGTGAGCTTTTTGCTCTAATTTTCAGGGTACAAGTAGGTGGGGTGTAACTTCGCTCAACAGAATTAAAAAAAGGCATGGTTATTTGTTGTTGGTTGTTGGTTGTTGGTTGTTGGTTGTTTGTCATTGGTTGGCAAGCTAATAACCAATAACTAATAACAAACAACTACGATCCTCGACCTAGCAATGCTAGCCAGAGACGCCGATGACCGCTGGGGCCGCTATAGAATAGCAAGTCGATCAACAGTTTGAAAGCTAGCTGGGTTAGCTGAGCAGTCGATACATTTTCTTGTTGTTCCATGCGTTCTTGGTAAGTGTTGCTGAAGTTATCAAGGTAGTTTCCCAACAAGGCAGTGCGGTGCGGTTCGCGTTTTTGTGCTGCTGTTTGTTCGAGTAGAGCAACAGCGCGGCGGATTAACTCCTGATGCTCTTGGGCAAGATGGCAGACAATGAGAACTAGCGATCGCGCTTCTTCTACATCCAGCTTCTTTCGCCCTCCCGAACTTTTACGCATAGGGTTAGACTGACGCAAACGCCACAGATTTACCCTGTCAGTGACTACTGACTCTAATTTCAAGTCAGTTGCTGCTCGTAGTATTTCCTCAGAACCAATGCCTGCTAGAGCTTCTAGACCCAGTAAAATCAAATCTAGCTGGGTTTTGATATTGTCCAGCTTTACTGAGTTAGGAGCTTGAGCTAGAGGCAATTGCTCCCACAGAGGTATTGGTATTGGCGTCTTGAGAGTAGAGCGCATAGTTTTAGAGTAGGAAACCAAATCACTGTTGGTGGTTGCCGTTACCTATTTTGAAACACAACAATCAAAGTGTAGGACAAGTTTCTAGGGAATTGGGAATTGGGAACAGGGAATGCTATTACTGTAAGGCCAACCGACTCTAAAAAGTAAGAGCAAAAAATATGTGGCACAATTGTAAACAATTACTATGGCAATGGCGTGGTGTCTGGATTACCGCTCCAAGTGTGACGGCTACAGTCATTGCTCTAAGGCTTTGCGGCTGGTTGCAACCCTGGGAACAAACCACCCTCGACCAATACTTTCGCTGGCGTCCTCCGGAACCAACTGACGATCGCATCGTCATTGTTGGTATTGATGAAGCAGATTTAAAAAAGGCAAAACAATGGCCAATTGCCGATCGCCAGCTGGCTCAACTCCTGAAGAAAATCAAAGCTCAACAACCCAAAGCAATTGGACTTGACCTTTACCGAGATTTACCTGTTGAACCGGGTCATGCTGAATTAGTGAAAGTATTCGAGACTACTCCCAATCTGATTGGTATCGAGTTAATTAATGAGGAAGATAGCAGTGATGCTGTTGCTCCACCAACGGTGTTGGAAGAATTAGGGCAAATTGGCATTAATAATGTAATGGAGGATGGAGATGGCAAAGTGCGTCGAGGCTTTCTTTCTATGACCAAAAATGACCAACTTTTGCCCTCCCTAAGTATGTTCCTAGCCGCGCTCTATCTAGAAGAGCAAGGTATTTTTCCCCAACCAACAGAGACTGATCCTCAGGTTTTCCGATGGGGTAAAGCGGTTTTTCGGCCATTGAAGTCCAATGATGGCGGTTATGCCAATGTTGATAGCGGTGACTACCAAATTTTACTAAACTATCGCGGACCTGCTAACAGCTTTACCACCGTTTCCATGAGCGAGGTGCTAGAAGCCAAGATACCAGCAGAATTAATGCGAGACCGCATCGTCTTAATTGGTGCTACTGCCTCTAGCTTGAACGATTTCTTATATACTCCCTACAGTAGCACTCACATCACCACACCAGAACGCACAGCTGGAGTAGAAATTCACGCTAATATCATCAGCCAGATCCTGGGTGCGGTACTCGAAGATCGTCCCATAATCAACACCTGGGTAGAACCGGCGGAATGGGTATGGATTTTCCTCTGGTCTGGGATTGGTGCTATCCTTACTTGGCAATTGCGATATTTAGGAGGAGTGAAATTTTTCTCCTGGCGCAAGTCAGGTAGCCTCTTAATCGCAGGAGTCGTTTTACTTGGTAGCACCTATGTTGCCTTTTTGTCAGGTTGGTGGTTACCTGTATTTCCTCCATTGATGGCTTTAGTCGGATCTGCTGCCGCTATCACCACATATCTTGCCCACAATGCTAGTGAAATTCGGAAAATCTTTGGGCGTTACCTGACAGATCAAGTAGTAGCCAGTTTACTGGAGAGTCCTCAAGGCTTAGATCTCGGTGGTCAGAAGCAGAAAATTACGATCCTCACTTCTGATTTGCGGGGATTCACTGCCCTCTCAGAACGATTGCCTCCAGATGAAGTAGTCAAGATCCTTAACCTCTATCTAGGATACATGACTGATGTGATTACTTCCTATCAAGGTACTATTGATGAATTCATGGGGGACGGTATTTTAGTCCTATTTGGTGCTCCTACTCCCAAAGCCAATGATACCAGCCGAGCGATCGCCTGTGCTCTGGCGATGCAGTTAATCATGGTAGAAGTCAATCAAAAAATGCAGGAACGGGGTTTGCCTCAACTAGAAATGGGTATCGGTATCAATACGGGGGAAGTGGTGGTGGGTAATATCGGCTCCGAGAAGCGTACTAAATACAGTGTAATTGGTAGCCAGGTAAACCTAACTTTTCGTATCGAATCCTACACCATCGGCGGTCAAATTCTGATTTCCGAATCAACCTACCAAGAAGTGGAGCAATCTTTACAAATCAACGGACACAAGCAAGTAATACCCAAAGGAGTCAAAGAGCCGATAACCATCTATGACGTGGTAGGAATCGGGGAAGAATACAATCTGTTTTTGTCTCAACAAGAAGAGTTATTCTTACCTCTATCTGAAGCTATCCCCATCCAATACGCAATTTTAGATGGTAAGCACGTTAGTGATTCCCTGCTTCAGGGTAGTCTAGTCCAGCTTTCTCTCAAGGGTGCTCAGGTGCACTCCCACAAACTAGAAGAGCAAACCACGCCCAAACCATTGAGCAATATCAAGCTCAACTTATTAACGCCTATTGACCAAACAGAAGCCAATCTTGATATCTATGCCAAAGTTTTAGAAAAACCAGCGGCACCAGGTAGTTTTTACCTGCGTTTTACCGCTCAACCCCTAGCTGTACAAGTAAGGTTGGAAGAAATCTATAGGAGGACAACTCAAGAGGACAAGGGAGACAAAGGGACAAAGAGGACAAGGAGACAAGGGAGACAAGGAGACAAGGAGACAAGGGAGAGTAACTAGTAACTGGTCACTTATTTCCATCAGTAATGAGAGAAACACTAACTCTTCCCAATTCCCAATTCCCAATTCCCTCAAATTCAAAAATGGAGAATTAAACCAATGGTAAATCAACGCAATTTTTTAACAATAGTCGCAGGTACAACAGCGGTTATGACAATGCAGTTGTTTGGTGTTGTCACCGCACGTCCAGCTCAAGCTTTAGAAACTACCGTAAATTTACAACTGAATCCGGAAATCTCTGGCAATTTATCAAGTCACACCCAGTTACTAACTCCCGGAGTTGAGCTAAGGAGTCAGAGCTTCCTGATTAGTCAAAATACTCGTTCAAGAATCAGCTTTATTCCACCTACAAAAACCAAAAGCAGACGCAGTCGAGGAGCTGGTTCTCGAGGTTGTACAGATGAGTTTTTGCAAGAAGAATTGGTCACCCTATTAATCCACTCCAATCGAGCTGTAGGACAGACTATTTCCGGTCATCCTAGTTTCTTTTGGTACTTATCACAACCGGTAAAAGTACCAATGAAGTTTGCTTTAGTAGAACCTGGAGTAGCCGAACCAGTTTTTACCAAAGAGATTGAACCACCCCCAGAGGGAATACCAGCGGGAATTGTACAACTAGAAATTCCCCAAGAGCAACCAGAACTTGTTCCAGGAAAACTATATAAATGGTCAGTAACCTTGGCATGTGATGCGGATAAAGATTCTGCTAATCCCTTCTATTACAGTTGGATTGAGCGTATACCAACCCCAGCAAAACTCGATCAACAACCAGCTTCCTTGGCTCAGGCAGGACTGTGGCCTGATACCTTAGCAGCTATTGTAGCCGAACAGCAGGCTAATCCCCAAGAGCTTGCTTGGCGAGAAGAACTCTTCTCTCTCCTCACACAGGTGGGACTGACTGATGTGGTAGAGCAAGAAAGGCAACGTCTTGAACTTCCGGAGCGAATATAAAATGAGGAACAAATTCGGTATCTTCGTAGGGGCGAGTTTAGCGTAACCCTTATCGCATTTATCGATAACTTTGGCACAAAACCCGCCCTCGCGATAACCTTGTGGTTGGTTACATTAACCTTTATGATACTGATAGGAAGGGAAATGATCCCAATATTCGGGTAAAATGTCCTAGATTGTTTCATTACCCGCCCCTAGCATATGTGTTACCTGTGCCAGATGTTTAATGGAATGCGTGATGGGGATGCGATGGCATCCCTTCCAAGATAAAATGAGGAACAAATTCGGTATCTTCGTAGGGGCGGGTTTAGCGTAACCCTTATCGCATTTATCGATAACTTTGGCACAAAACCCGCCCTCGCGATAACCTTGTGGTTGGTTACATTAACCCTTATGATACTGATAGGAAGGGAAATGAGCCCAATATTCGGGTAAAATGTCCTAGATTGTTTCATTACCCGCCCCTACCATATGTGTTACCGATGCCAGATGTGTAATGGAATGCGTGATGGGGATGCGATGGCATCCCTTCCCATATAAAATGAGGAACAAATTCGGTATCTTCGTAGGGGCGGGTTTAGCGTATAACCCTTATCGCATTTATCGATAACTTTGGCACAAAACCCGCCCTCGCGATAACCTTGTGGTTGGTTACATTAACCCTTATGATACTGACAGAAAGGGAAATGATCCCAATATTCAGGTAAAATGTCCTAGATTGTTTCATTACCCGCCCCTACCATATGTGTTACCTGTGCCAGATGTGTAATGGAATGCGTGATGGGGATGCGATCGCGTTCTTTCCAAGATAAAATGAGGAACAAATTCGGTATCTTCGTAGGGGCGGGTTTAGCGTAACCCTTATCGCATTTATCGATAACTTTGGCACAAAACCCGCCCTCGCGATAACCTTGTGGTTGGTTACATTAACCCTTATGATACTGATAGGAAGGGAAATGAGCCCAATATTCGGGTAAAATGTCCTAGATTGTTTCATTACCCGCCCCTACCATATGTGTTACCGATGCCAGATGTGTAATGGAATGCGTGATGGGGATGCGATGGCATCCCTTCCCATATAAAATGAGGAACAAATTCGGTATCTTCGTAGGGGCGGGTTTAGCGTATAACCCTTATCGCATTTATCGATAACTTTGGCACAAAACCCGCCCTCGCGATAACCTTGTGGTTGGTTACATTAACCCTTATGATACTGACAGAAAGGGAAATGATCCCAATATTCAGGTAAAATGTCCTAGATTGTTTCATTACCCGCCCCTACCATATGTGTTACCTGTGCCAGATGTGTAATGGAATGCGTGATGGGGATGCGATCGCGTTCTTTCCAAGATAAAATGAGGAACAAATTCGGTATCTTCGTAGGGGCGGGTTTAGCGTAACCCTTATCGCATTTATCGATAACTTTGGCACAAAACCCGCCCTC
>JAAHGR010000061.1:0-154 GCA_010672425.1 Symploca sp. SIO2E6 | reverse complement strand
GCGTGATGGGGATGCGATCGCGTTCTTTCCAAGATAAAATGAGGAACAAATTCGGTATCTTCGTAGGGGCGGGTTTAGCGTAACCCTTATCGCATTTATCGATAACTTTGGCACAAAACCCGCCCTCACGATAACCTAGCGGTTGGTTACATTA
>JAAHGR010000609.1 GCA_010672425.1 Symploca sp. SIO2E6 | reverse complement strand
TTGTTTGTTGTTTGTTGTTTGTTGTTTGTTGTTTGTTGTTTGTTGTTTGTTGTTTGTTGTTTGTTGTTTGTTGTTTGTTGTTTGTTGTTTGTTGTTTGTTGTTTGTTGTTTGTTGTTTGTTGTTTGTTATTTGTTGTTTGTTGTTTGTTGTTTGTTATTTGTTGTTTGATGGGAATTGGGAATTGTCTTCCTTGTCTCCCTTGTCTTCCTTGTCTTCCTTGTCTTCCTTGTCCTCCCCATCCCCCCACACTCCCCACTAGGGTGCTTGCCAAATCCTCTGGTGGTATTGCTCTAAATCGGCATAAGGATCTGGGGTATCATGGGAGTGGTCATGGCCGTGAGAGTGGTGATGATGGTGGTGATGATGGTGGTTATGTCCGTTAACAGTACTATTGCTAACTGCCGCTAGTCGGAACTTACACATCTCACAGTTCATCTGCACTTGTCCTAGTTGAGTCTCAATTTCTCTCTCTCGGAGTACTGATAACAGCTGGGGTTGAATCCCCATTTCTGGTAGGCAAGTTAGGGAAATTTCTGGATATTGCTCCTGTTGTTGAGCAGTGATCTCAAAAATTTTCTTCACTAGTACTCCAGTAAAGAGGAAGTAGGGAACTACAATAATGCGTTGAGGTTGGTAGAGTCTAGCACGACGGAAGCCTTCTTCGAGGCGGGGATGGGTAATACCGATAAAACAAGTCTCAACGGTTTGGTAACCGCTACCTTCCCAGAGAATACGAGCCATTTTGTAGACATCGCCGTTAGCATCGGGGTCACTCGAACCTCGTCCTACAAATAGCAAAACCGTGTCTTTTCTACTGGGGATGGAAGATCTAGGATTCTCCAGTTGCTCCCTGGGAGACTCATCAAGGGTTGCGAGGCGCTGACGCCACAAATCCAGAATCTGGGGGGTAATGCCAAAATGGCGCCCATAGTAAAACTTCAACTGGGGATGTCTGGCTCTTGCTCTATCTAACTCGTTGGTGACATCAAACTTGTTGTGCCGTGCGGCAAACAGCAGAATCGGTAATACGGAAAATTCCGTGTAGCCTTGGGCTACACATTTGTCTACTCCTTCTTGAATTGTTGGCCCAGTTAGTTCCAAAAAGCAAGGTAAAACCGGTCGAGAGGAGTCTAAAGTTTGGTAGGCATCAGCAAAATCGAGTAAACTTTGACGCCCTTCCTTGTCTCTAGTACCATGACCAATCATTAACAAAGGACGTTTTAATGGCAGGGGTGGCAAAGAAGGTGACGCCTTCGTGAAATCTTTGGTCTCAATAGCAGTCATGAAATTTTAAGTTCCTTTCCCGTGCAAGGCGGAAAATATAGTGGACAAGCAACAAGTAGGTATTCTGGCTTCTGGAGGGAAGTTGAAGTTTCCCAGGCAAGAGGCAAACCGCCTTTCATCCTTTCCTTCAGTTACAGCTGCCGCACAGCCCCGGAATTTCACCGGTATTTCCCTATATTGTTTGCAGTTTATTCGTGTTTTGATATCTTAGCTGATTTTTAGCGACCTACTTGCGATCGCGCTTGGTATGTTCAGATCCCGGACTTCTCCTATCCGATGTTGGCGATTGCTCTTTCCAGCTAGCAATCAGCAAACAGATGATACCTAAGTTAATAAACACATCGGCAAAATTAAACACAGGGAATTCAATTAAGCTAAAATGTAGAAAATCAACTACACAAGTTAAAACCTGACCATCGACAATACAAGTATTAAAGAAACGGTCAATACCATTACCCAATGCTCCTCCCAATATCAAACCCAAGCCTAATTGTTCAAAACTTTTGAGCACCGATCCAAACCAAGCAAAAGCCATTAAACCAATACTCACGGCTAAAGACAGCCAGCGTAACCAACCTACTCCTTGAAAGAGACTAAAAGCTGCACCGGTATTAGTCACATAAGTCAACTGAAAGATTCCTGGTAATAGAGGTAGACTCTCTGTCAGTTCAAAGTTTTGAACTACCCAATATTTGGTTAGTTGATCTATAACAAGGCAGACAATAGCAACAACCCAGAAAATGCGATTTTTCATCTTAAGAAGGGAACAGGGAACAGGGGGCAAAGGGAGACTAGAGGACAAGGGAGACAAGGGGACAAGGGAGACAATGATTGGCAACCATCCTTTTTTCGATTCCCAATTCCCAATTCCCAATTCCCAAACAACAAACAACAAACAACCTAATAAAACATTAGCTGTCGCAGCGTAAAGGCTAAAACCGTAACAGCACAAACAATCACCAACTGTCCTGGCATAGGGGCAATAGAATATTTCATGATTGTCTGTACCAAAGAAAAATCCTCTACTGTTCCACTGTTTAAGATCGACTGAAACGTGATCAAATAACTCAAACCGCATAAGTGAATCGTTAGCAACCCGCAAATACAGCTAAAAGCCAAGGACTCCACCCGCAGAGGGACCCGAAATGAGAGAAAACCACAGATCCAGGCACCAACAATAAAACCCAGTATATAGCCAAAGCCCGGCTGCTTGACATAGTCAAGACCACCACCTTCGGTAAAGATGGGAAAGTTATAGCTCAACAATCCCAAAAGAACATAAGCTATTTGAGAAAGAGCACCGGCATTTTTGCCGCCTAAACAACCGGCAAGTAGTACAGCACCAATCTGACAGCTAACACCCAGAGATATAATATTGACACCTTGACCTAACCAATCCCAAGGTGGATTAGTGATAAATGCTTCTAGTAAAGTGCCACCGATTGTTAACAGCAAGCCAATCAATGCCCACAAGAGTTCATTTGGAACAGACATTTTAGCTTGGGAATTGGGTATTGGGAATTGGGAATTGGGTATTGGGAATTGGGAATTGGGTATTGGGAATTGGGTATTGGGTATTGGGTATTGGGTATTGGGTATTGGGTATTGGGGAAGGAGAAATTTTATCCACTATTCAACGATCCAATTATACCAATCGTGGCAGATTGAGCAATCATTACTCCTGCTTTCTGCCTCCTGCCTCCTGCCTTACAGCCTTGCAGCCTCCTGCCTTGCAGCCTCCTGCCTCCTGCCTCCTGCCTCCTGCCTCCTGCTTAAATTCCTAACCTTTGGTAAACTTCGTTCAACTGCTGCAAATGAAGCTGTGGGTCAAAACAATCCTCAATCTCTTCTGCTGTCAGTTTACTAGTTACCTGAGAATCTTTGGTAATCAAAGCATAGAAGTCTCCCCCCACTTTATTCCAAGCTTCGTGAGCATGAGACTGCACCAGTTGATAGGCATCTTCCCGACTCATCCCTTTTTCTACCAAAGCTAACAATACTCTTTGACTAAAGACCACACCCCCATACAGATTCAGATTCCGCTTCATGTTTTCTGGGTAGACCAGTAAATGTTTTACCAAGTCAGTGATTTCTGATAACATAAAGTGGGTCAAAATGCAAACATCTGGCAGGATCACCCGTTCTACAGAAGAGTGGGAGATATCCCTTTCGTGCCAGAGAGCCACATTTTCTAAAGCCGCAACTGCGTGACTCCGCAAAATCCGCGCTATTCCTGTGAGCCTCTCGGAACGAATCGGGTTACGCTTGTGAGGCATCGCCGAGGAGCCTTTTTGTTTTTTGGCAAAGAATTCCTCAACTTCTAGGACATCAGTTCTTTGCAGGTTGCGAATTTCCACAGCAAACCGTTCAATTGTTGCCCCTAAAAGTGCTAGTTGCTGTACATAGTTAGCATGACGATCGCGAGAGATAACCTGTGTTGAAGCAGTATCAGGTTTTAGTCCCAGTTTCTGGCAAGCGATCGCTTCCACCCGTGGGTCAATATTGGCATAAGTTCCCACTGCACCTGAGATCTTACCAACCGAAATTTCTTCCCGCAAACTCACCAAGCGATCGCGATTCCGACAGACTTCGGCTAACCAACCAGCTAGCTTAAAGCCAAAAGTAATCGGTTCAGCATGAATCCCGTGAGAACGGCCAATCATTACTGTATAGCGATGCTGTTGTGCTTGGTAGCGAATTGCTTGACTCAGCCGTTCTAAATGTTCCAGAATGATATTCAGGCTGGCAACTAGTTGTAGTGCTAATGCTGTATCTAACACATCACTACTAGTTAATCCCAAATGGATGTAACGACCAGCATCTCCCACATACTCATTCACATTAGTGAGAAAGGCAATCATGTCATGGCGAACTTCTGCCTCAATCTCTAGTACTCGTTGAGGGTCAAAATTCGCCTTAGCTTTAATTTCCTCAAGTGCCTCAGCTGGAATCTTTTCCAACTCAGCTTGTGCCTCACAAACTGCAATTTCTACCTGAAGCCAGGTTTTCAGCTTGTAGGCATCTGTCCACAATGTGCCCATCTCGGGCAAGGTGTAGCGCTCGATCAACTTTCGTGTCGCAGGATACAACTGTCTTATTGTACCTCTTAATGGGGAATTGGGAATTGAGAATTTAGAATTTAGAATTGGGAATTGAGAAGTAGCGTTGATTGTTTCTACACCCCACACCCTAAACCCAAACTGTTCCAAGTTTTGGTAGGATGTCTACTAATAATCCAAGTTGCTAGTTATTTGCTTAATCTTTTTAGATCCCCCTGCTGTCCCCCTTGGAATCCCCCTGCTGTCCCCCTTAGGATCCCCCTCCCGTCCCCCTTAATAAGGGGGAAGCCGGAAGATGCTACGCTTTGACTTCCACGGGGGACTTTAAATCCGGTCCCCCCCTTGTTAAGCTGACAAGGGGGAGAGTTTTTTGCTTTCGGGTGGGGATAAGACAAGGTGGACAAGGTGGACAAGAAGACTCATGAGGAAAACCGTATAAATTATTGTTCGGTTCTTAAAAATCCCAGATGCAACATTCATCCCAGTTTTTCGTGAAACAT
>JAAHGR010000608.1 GCA_010672425.1 Symploca sp. SIO2E6 | reverse complement strand
TCAATCCCTGCCTAGGAAGCGCTTCCTGGTGCGTTCCTAACCAGAATGCTGCCACGATAAATGGTCGGTACACCGTTGTCCCATCTTCCCTCGTTCCCTTTGCCGCTTCCAGGAATGTCGTGAGCAGCGGGTCATTACTGGTGTCGGAAATCTTGGCTAAGTCTTTTGCGATCCGAAGGCTAGCGGAGCTAATCACCAGACCTTCTTCTACCGTTTCAAGCGCCATAGTACTGTGCCTATATTGCCAATTCTTTATAATACCACATTTTAACAGTACCCTTAAAAAAGGGGATGCTCCCTAATCTCTAGCAGAAGAAAATCTTTACTGAAACTTTATAAAAAGTACTTTTTAGTTCAAATAAACTTAAATTTATCCGTTAATAGTTGTGCTATCTTCTTTGGCATGACTCATTTCGATTAGCGTAAATTATCTGCTCTCAAAGAGGAGTCTGTTTATGTTTACTTTCACTAAGATTTCCCTAGCCCGCACAATTGCTTCGTGTGGTACTGCACTTATTATGTCTACTGGTATGGGAATCACTGCTACGTCAGTTCAGGCATCAACTCTTGGTTTTGCTGATATTGTTCTTGATTTCTTTAATAGCGGTGCTAACCCAGCATTCCCTAATCCCAACGACTCTTATGGCGGAGATGGTATTAACTTTCCAGTACCAGTGAGTACTGATGTTGTTTTAGGTGATGCTCCAACTAATTTTGCTGATTCTCTATCTTTACCTACAGGTTCATTTGTTATTGTTGGTTTTTTAGATGAAGTGATCATTGATGGCTCTGGCAACGATCTTTCTGTTCGTGAAATTGGAGGAGGGGGAGAACGCGCACAAGTTTTTATCAGCTCTCTTCTTAGTAATGACATGAGCGACTTTACATTTCTTGGAATTGCTCAAGATGATCTAACTACATCATTTGATTTAGGCTCTATAGGTTTTACAGATCCTGTAAGGTCAGTAAAAATTGTAGGTCTTGATAATTTTGGAGGTTCACCCGGATTTGATTTAGTAAATGTTGAAGGATTACCAGGCAGTTTCAAGTCTGTCCCCGAACCAGCCACAACTCTAGGCATAGGTCTATCTATGGGATTGATGGGTTATTTAAAGAAAAAGCAATCAAGAAAGCTAAAGCAAGCAAAAAATTAAGAAGTAGGTTGATAAATGCCTTGTAAAGCTCGGAAGCAGGAGGCAGCGATGCTCCAAGGGAAGAGTCCTTTATCGGGATTTAAAATAAGTTCTTAATTGAGAAGAGTTCTCACTACTGAAATCCGCAGTGAGAGTTTTTCTTTGCCCAGAAACAAAGCGCACTTCAAGTGAAAATCATCTGACTGATTCGATGCTTCGGATCTTCATGATCGTTGAACCCATAACAAACAGCATCACCAAGGTTAGGAGAACGACCGAGACGTTTACGGGTCAAATCTTTCTTTTCAATCTTGATTTTTCCAGTGCTCAATTCCTCATACCAAATATTAGCTAAGTCTTCGATTACCTCATCCTCATACTTTCCCAGCGGTGCTACAGCTACCTCACCCTGCTCAAATGCTTCTCTCATCTTCCAGAAGTCTTCAGCCTTAACGTTGGCGAATTGTACCGGGTCTTTGGCTGCTGTGCCCCAATTCACCCCATCAGCTTCAAGACCCTCCTCAATCAGCATTGCCAAAGTTCCAGCACCCACACCAATCTGGTCTACACTGACTCGACCAGGATATTTTTTCAGAATGTTTGTGGCTAACCCAGCTGCTCTGGCAGTGTCGGAGCGATCGCCTAATGTTACCTGCTCTCTAACTATATAGAGTACCGAACCACGCCAGCCAGCCAACCCGTGAGAGTCACCACCATCACCCACATCCAGTCCCCATCGCCACTCATGTCGATCAGCCTTCTTATCCCAATATTCGGGGTCAGCATCGTATCTAGCACGAGCTGCGATAAACCACGAACGTGGGATAATTGAAGCTGAGTTATCCTCTGGGAAGATACCCTCAACACGGGACACCCAATAAGCCGACTGCTCACCACGATAACGCTGCTTTTCAATCCACGATATTGAGACAGCACCCTTCACGCGATCGCGAGGTAAAAAATTGAGCCAATCTTTCTGGGGAAGAATCGGTTCCTCTTTATCTTCTGTACAAATCAGCGTTGCTATCTCTGGCTTGAGGCGATGGATGCCGTTAATATCTTTCTCATATGCC
The DNA here is from genome assembly GCA_010672425.1 of Symploca sp. SIO2E6. Lineage (GTDB taxonomy): Bacteria > Cyanobacteriota > Cyanobacteriia > Cyanobacteriales > Coleofasciculaceae > Caldora. The sequence goes on along the minus strand of JAAHGR010000608.1, from coordinate 2,641 downwards.
CAACTCACATTAGGATGACTCCACACCGGAATACGAATATTCGAGGCACGACAGGCTTTAAAGAATGGTGTCGAAGCAGTGGTGGGGTTGCCAATTCTGAGCAAGCGGTTGTCAGCACCAGTCACACAGGCTGATGCTCCGTCGTCAATCTCCTGACTAATACCATTGGCTTCATCTTCGATAACCAGTAGTCGCTCTGCGTGAATCCCTTGAAAAGTATCACTTGAGTAATCGTAAGAGCTGAACCCATAGGCATAGGCTGATTGGGACTTCTCAACAAAAAGTTTACCTCGGCGTCCCCCCAACTTCTTCTGGTTCAAATCATAGAGAGTGCGGACTTCCTTCCAGAGCAGCTCCTTCACTTGGCGTCCCGTGGGAGCAGTTGAGACACACATTCCCTCAACCGAAAATACCCACCACAACACCAAAATACCTGAAAGGAAAGTTTTACCTACACCATGAGCTGCCTGCACATTGGTCACACTGCGATCGCGTACCGACAGCATTATCTGCTTCTGTTCATCAGTTAGGAACTCCACACCCAGGTACTTAGCGAAGCCGATGGGGTCATTGCTGAATGAGAGTACCGTTACACCAGCTTTGTGGCGACGGGTTAACCTCATCTCGGCATCTCTAAGTTGGCTGACATTTGTCAGAGACTGCCGAGAGCGCATTTTCCTTTTTCCCATCATAATAGTTAGTCGGGTATTCTTCCCGTAAATGCTTTGCTCAGCTCAATAGAGAGGGATTCATTACTGCGTTCCATGATATCCAGTATCTGCGGTACAATATCACCGGGAATGATGCCATCCACTATAAGTTCCTTGAGAGCATTTGCCGTATCACCTCTGTGGGTTTCCAACATATCAGTCAACCGAGCAGTACTCTCAACCAAGTTTTTTACCTCATGGGTACGCATTGGTTCACTATTTTGAGCATTAACCAATATTCTCTGAATTTGCTGTAACAGAGCTTCTGCTATTCGGAGGATTGCTCCATCCAGCTTTGAATAGGTGGACATCAGCTGATCTATCTTCTCGCGATCGCGACGCCTATTTAGCTGAAGCAAAAACTCCTCGTGCCTGTCCTTCCATTTATAGCTGTAAGCCCTTTGATATAACTGTTTACGAGGAACACCATACTTTTCCTCAATAACTTTATAGTCAAGAGGAGATTCACTTCGGAGTACCTCCGATTCTATTAGATCCCAGTTATATTTTCTTGGTTGTGGCATTCAACTAAGCGCAATTTTAAGGGTCTTTTCCTAGTTCCTTTGTACTTGTTTTCTGCCTTAAATGAGAAATTTTGCCTATTTATAAGGCTTTTAGGTTATCCGAAGGAACTATGTAATTTTTAATTAATTCTATGAAATAACTCCAGAATTTCCTAGTTCACAGATTATATTTTACAGTTCATTTGTTCTGATGCCAATTCAGCCTCCCTCCCTGTCTTTTTTTCCCAACGCTGCATAGTCAGCTCACAGTACTCTGGGATTAGTTCAACACCAAAAACGATGCGGTTACTCAGAGATTCTGCCGCCAGGAATGAACACCCTGACCCGGCGAAACTGTACTTAGCTCCATTGAAGCGGTTGGATAATCTAGTGGAGCTACCACCGCCAATCTTGCCGTCCTTTTTCTGACACTTCATCCCATAAGGCGGGTCACTCCAAACCAAAGTGATATCGCGCTCTGCTTGCCGCAGCGCTTCGCTATCACAGAGGAATTTCACTACCAACTCTTCATCCAGTGAGCTGCCGCATAACAGTCTATGCTCTCCCAACGCCCAGACTTCTCCTGGCTTACAGCGTGGGTTGAGGTTCTCGGTGGGAGGGGTGCTATTGCGACCAGATTCATCATCATCTTCCAACCCCAGCAGTTTATCAAGTTCGCTCTCATCAAACCCCGTCAGGGTTAAATCATAGTCGAGTCCCTTAAGTTCCTGGAGTTCAAACTTGAGCGGAGTGTCCAGCCAGTCTGATTCTGCGACCTTGTTATCTGCAATTCTAGCAGCTCTCTTTTGAGCTTCAGTCAAATCTTTTCGCACAATGACCGGGACTTGAGTCAGCCCCATTTGATTAGCCGCTGCTAAACGACCATGACCCTTGATAACCAGCAGATTCTCATCTGCAACAATCGGCTGATCAAAACCCACTTCTGCGATCGCCCTAACTATCTTCTCTATTTGTGCAGCTGGGTGAGCCTTGGGGTTGTGTTCATAGGGAGTCAGCTTATCTGGACTGAGCCACTGAATGACTAACTTGGACATTCCTTTTTCCCACAGGTTCTAGAGTCAGTGTACCACTCGTGCAGCAAGCCAAACATGAACTCTTCACTTATCACTTATCACTTATTACTTATCACTTATTACTTATCACTTATTACCCAAACTTAACAATCCCTAACTGAGTATAAACTTCTCCTAGCCCTGTTCCCAGCTCAGCACCTAGGTTACGGTCAATAATGGTGTCATAGATACGATGCTCAACTTGAAACGTCTTTTTTTGTGCGACCGCAAACGTTGTAAATATCCAACTATCGGCGGTAATGCTCTGACCAGAAACAGCAGCAGCGGTTAGTGTTTGGGTTGAGCTTCCTTCGTAGTTGATGGCATCAGTGTTATTGGTTAACCGCGCCTGATG
>JAAHGR010000607.1 GCA_010672425.1 Symploca sp. SIO2E6 | reverse complement strand
ATAATGAACAATGGATAATGGATAATTTATATCAAGTGTTGACCTTCCTTAAAATAACATTCAACCATTCACCATTATTTCTCAAAAAAAAGGAGAGGCTTTCAACCTGAGCCAATTATCCATTATCAATTATCCATTGGTAAAGGCTGGTTTTTAATTAATCCTCAATTCTTGGCGCTATCGGATTTTGCGATAACTATCAATTCCGACTTTACAGGCGCACACCTATTCCATTGTTCAATATCCTACCACCAAATCCTGTGCGATCGCGAGCGATCATTGTTGGTGGGATGGGGAGACCCAAAGCTTACAGCGGCTTGTGTTGGGTCTCGTTGCCTCGACCCAACCTACATCTATTCCTTAGCAATTGATATAGTTATCACCCTGTCAGCTCCTTACTTATTTGTTAAATTTTAAACAGAACCATCATCTAGTTACTATGAACGGTATCTGCACCATGGCTAACGACCGAGTTTATGACCAAGTCGTAGCCCTACTCAATAGTATTGACGCTATCCTTGGACCAGAAACTCCGGTTTGTGTTTATCCCTTTGACGAACAAACTCAAAATCTAGCGGCTGAAATTGCTAAGCGAGATAATGTCACCCTTTATGAGGATCAAGAATCAATTGAGCGCTGGGATCTGTTTATGCAAGGGGTTCGTCCTGATAAACTGAATCGGGGATTGAGACTTTATGGAGCCCATAGACGATTTTGTGCCTTTGATGGTCCATTTGACAAGTTCATCTATATGGATGCTGATACCTTAGTGATGAATTCCCTGGATTTTGTGTTTGACAAATTAGATGAGTATGATTGCGTAGTCTATGATTTCCAATTTAAAGACCCCAAATATGTTTATGATATCAATTCTCCTAAATTATTAGAAGTTTTTGCACCCCAGCGCATCTATGATGAAATCTTCTGTTCTGGTTTTTATGCCTCCAAACGGGGGATGTTTTCCCAAGAGCAGAGAGATTGGCTCATCGCCAATATCCAAGCTGGTGAATCCGCAGTATTTAAACCTGGTGGTCATGACCAACCTGTGATTAACTATATGTTCATGAGGTCTGGTTACTCGATTTACAATTTTGCCCATCACTTACCCACCAGTGAAAGAACTGGTTGTTGTGTCACCTCTGCCCATTTTAAACAGAGCGATCGCATTCTCTATGATAAAGGCAAACGACTAACTTATCTACACTACATCGGCATTTCACCCGATATCCAAGCAGCAGTCTGTGCTGGAGAAAATCTAGACTTTCCCTATCGGGACATCTTCTTACATTATCGCTACCTCCATGAACCCCAGAAGCGTCCAGTTTTTACCACTCCTCCCAAACCCTACAATTACAATCCACCTACCAGTTTCTTGCAAAAAGTTATGGGCAAGTTGAAGATAAGTAATAAGTAATGAGTAATGAGTAATGAGTAATGAGTGATGAGTAATGAGTAATGAGTAATGAATTCAATTCTCAATTCTCAATTCCCAATTCCCAATTCCCAATTCCCAATTCCCAATTCATTTCCGCTTAGCAGTAGCCTTTTTCTTAGTAGCTTTGGCAGCTTTTTTCGCAGCTTTTTCAGCCGCGATCGCGGCTAGTCTGGCTTGTTCTTTTTCTTCGGCAACTTTGTCGAGATAGTAGTGGTAGTCCCCAAGATAGGTGCGGAACTCTCCCTCCCGGATTTCGACAATCTTGTTGGCTACTTGGGAAATAAAATAGCGGTCGTGGGAAACAATAATTACTGTGCCATCGTAGTTCTGGATTGCTCCTTCCAACATTTCTTTGGCAGGGATGTCTAGGTGATTAGTCGGCTCATCTAAGATAAGCAGATTTGCAGGACGCAAGAGCATTTTCGCTAGGGCAAGACGCGCTTTTTCTCCCCCACTCAGAGCCACCACCTGTTTAAATACGGTTTCTCCACTAAAGAGGAATTGTCCGAGGAGAGTGCGAACTTCCTCGTTTTTCCAATCCGGCACTTCGTCATGGATCGTTTCCATAACTGTTTTGCTCAATTCTAGTGCTTCTGCTTGGTTTTGCTCGAAGTAGCCAGGGATAACATTGTGCTGACCTAGTTCCACTGTACCTTCGGTAGGTTGCTCCATACCCATGAGCAGGTGGAGGAGGGTGGATTTACCACAGCCATTAGGACCGAGGAAGGCAATGCGATCGCCTCGTTCAATTAGTAAATCTGCCCCTAAAAACAAGATTTTGTTATCATACATCTGTACCAAGTCTTTGATTTTAGCCACCTCACGACCACTACGAGGAGCAGGGGGAAACCGAAAGCGCAGGCTTCTGAGGTTTTTGATTGGTGCGTCAATCCGCTCAGTTTTCTCTAATTGTTTCTCGCGGCTTTTTGCCTGGGTAGAACGAGTAGCGCTAGCACGAAAGCGCTCAACAAAGGCTTGCTGTTTTTCCAATTCCTTTTGCTGACGTTCATATGCGCTCATTTGAGCTTCCTGCATCTCAGCTTTTTGTTGGAGATAAGCAGAGTAGTTACCTAAGTAGGTAGTAGAGACACCCCTCTCGGTTTCCACAATCTGAGTGCACAGGCGATCGAGGAACTCCCGGTCATGGGAGACGATTACCATAGGGGTTTTCAGACCCTTGAGGTAAGTTTCCAGCCATTCGATCGTCTCCAAATCCAGGTGGTTAGTCGGTTCATCGAGGAGCAGCAAGTCGGGTTTTTGCAGCAGGATTTTGCCCAAACTCATGCGCATTTGCCAACCACCACTAAAAGCACTCACCAAGCGATCGCCATCTTCTGGCTCAAAACCCATCTCTGGTAAAATCTTCTCGATTTGTGCCTCTAAACCGTAGCCATCAAGGGCTTCAAACTGGCGCTGTAACTTATCAAGCTTATTGATCAGCCGCTCCAACTTTTCCGGAGTAGCAGTTTCCATATCCCGCTGCACTTGTACCATCGCTTCTTGGGACTGATTAGCCTCTGTAAATACTTGCCAAAATTCTTCCCTGACGGTGCGCCTTGGGTCTACTTCAAATTCTTGGGTAAGATAGGCAATATCTAAACTAGCAGGACGTATCACTTCTCCAGCAGTAGGTTCCATCTCCCCAGCGATAATCTTCAGTTGGGTAGATTTACCGGCACCATTAACGCCAACCAAGCCGATGCGTTCCCCAGGCTTCACCTCCCAGTTGATATCCTTGAGAACTTCGCCTGTGGGGTAAATTTTACTTATATGTTCAAGTCGCAGCATCAGATATCTCCAGGACAGAGCAAATAGGGGACATTGAGCCCTCAGCTAGTTTAGAGTCGCAGATTGCTCAATAATGTTATTCAATCTTAACAATATTTAATCATAATTGGGAGTCTCCCAAAACAATTGGGTTTGAAGCCCCGTCCTTCATTCAGTTAAATTTGCTACATAATCTGCTCCATATTCCTTAATCGCCAATAGTATGAAGTTGGTTGGTCAATAGTTAAGGCTAAAATTAGCTGTGAAAATTTTACTTGTAGATGATGATCACTTGTTGGCGAGAGGAACTGCTAAACTAATACAACGCCTTGGCGGTCATCACGTTGCGATCGCAGATGAGCCAGAAGAAATCCTCCACCGCTGTCAGGCTGGGGAAGTAGATCTAGTATTGATGGATGTTAACTTACCTGGTGCCCAGTGGGAAGGTCAAGATATCAGTGGAGCAGACATCACCTATCTCCTCAAAAGTGATCCCCAGACAGCAGAGATCCCAGTTATTTTGATTACCGCCTACGCCATGCTAAGTGAGCAGCAACATTTGGTGGAAGTGTCCCAAGCCGATGATTTCTTTGCCAAACCCATTACAGACTATCAGGCATTGTTAAGGTCAATCGCCAGGCTCTCTAGTACATAGGGTGATAAGCTGAGGTTATCATTCCTGTATCCCTTACAGGGCAAGTCTGACAGTTCCATCCCCCCAATTCCCAATTCCCCATTTTCAAGCTAAATTAGTCCTAGTGATATCAATAACTCTCCATTAGTAACACAACCATATAGAAAAGGCTTATAGGTATCGTAGCGTAATCTTATAGTAAAAATGTACTATATTGTAAATCTAGGCTAGAATAGTACGTATAAAGTTGTAAACTTATTATCTTAACGTATTTAGAACTATTCGAGGTTTGGGGATATTTTGGTGGTTATCATGCTTATCGACTTAGTGATATGACCAGAGAGATTAAAGAATTAAAGAATTAAAGAATTGAAGAATTAAAGAATAAAACGGTCACAAGCCCCTAAATTTATTTATGGAATAAATCTTTAATCTTCAATTGTCTCCTGGGGTACAGCTTGCAAGGGAAACTCAAAATCTTCTGGTGAACTGGGGGTTGATTCAACTTTTCGGTACATTTTCCCGATGTCAGTGCAAGGATTTTGAGCTATTTTACCAGATTTCCTTGCACTCTTAGTGGCTTTTTAGTGCTTGAAAGCCTTCTATGGCATGGCTTACACACTTATGCAGCAGACCCTAAGTATACCAATCCAAATGCTACGCCCAACCCCTTGCATACGAGAGAAAGCGATCACACTTGTAAGTAACCACAAAGACACAAAGGACACAAAGAACACAAATGAGTAATGAGCGTTATAGCGTGCGCGAGGGAGAAGTGCGATCTGCTTGCAGCAGTGCTTCGCTATCGCTTATCTTGTAGGCTGCGTTAATGTAGTGGATGCTGGTGGCGTTTGGGAATAATACCAAATCCGGTTACGATAGAACCTGACGGGGTGACAACTATAGCTACAACCTTTGTTTAGTAATGATTGCAGCTTCCTAGCAATTGAAAAAAATAGAGGCGGCGAAGGCTGATTCGATCTAAGCGTCTCAACGATTTTATAGGCTTTGG
>JAAHGR010000606.1:2368-4854 GCA_010672425.1 Symploca sp. SIO2E6 | reverse complement strand
TTTTAGATTTTAGATTTATTTAGATTTTGGATTAAAGAATTGAATCAACACAAGCCTAAGGCTCCGAGAGGAGGAAGGATGCGGGAAATAGTGTTTCTCTTATTCAATTGGGGGCGCGAAGCTTTCCTCAGGAGCTCTTGAGAAAAAAGGCAGAAGGCTCCAGGGCAGAGGGCAGAAGGCTCTAAGGGAAGTTGACTTGTTTCTCGTTTTCTTTTTGGGGCGGATGTCCCTCTACTGCTCATTACTCATTACTGATTACTTATTACTTATTACTTATTACTTATTCTCCAGCAATAACTTCACTACGAGAAGTTTTAGCCTTTCTTTCTGGATTGGGTTTTAACTCTATTGGTAGAGATGGCACAGCACCCCACTGATTCAACAAACTCTTGAGGAGAATTTCTTGCTCAGCGTGAGACTCCTGAAAATCTTCGCCAATATTCATCACAGCAAACCAGACTGTACCCTGTTTTTGAGTAGGCAATCCTCCTACTAAGGCCCCGATATTATTCCAACTGCCGGATTTAATCACTGATAATCTAGGTAGTTGGTGCTTTTCTAAGATGCCTGGATCTTGACCAATAATGGCAAATACATCGGCAACTGTTAGATTGTAGGCTTGTAGATAGCGCTCAATTGCTATAAACATCCCACAAGCGGCGCGGGGAGAAATCTTTCTTTCAGCAATAGAACCCTTCAACTGAATTTCTGCTAGGGGAACTCCCGCAGCTTCAGCTGCCTTTTGTCCGACTGCGGCTGTACCACCGACAGCATCATCGAGAATCTCTACCATGACATTGTTACTGTAGAGATTCATTTTTTTGAGCAATTCCGCCAGGGGGAAAGAATAGTGGCGCACCAGAGGTTGTACATTGCTAGGAGTAGAGGGAGAGACCATAACAGAACCGGCAATCTCTACCTGAGGTTGAGGAGTGCCAATAGGTAAAGTTCGATACTGAGTTTCTGCCTCCTTTGGCCAAATCTGAGCATTTAACCCTTGCTTGAGTAAATTTCCTGAAGCTATGGGGTCTAACTGAAAGTTCATATAAAACTTGCCAGTGATTACCAAATTACCAGCTACTCGCTTGATACCCAGTTGATTGAGAAGATTCCCCACAGCAACTGCTTCTTCCCAGACAAAAAAGGGGTCTTCTCCCCCGATAATTACCAAATCACCCTGCAATACTCCATTGGCAACTGCTCCCGTTGCTCCCACTAAGGTAACAAACTGATGGTCTGGTCCAAAAGTTTGTAAAGCTGCTAGAGTCGTTGCCACTTTAGTGATGGAAGCAGCAGGCTGAGGTACACTACCTTGGTAATTTGCCAACAGGGTATCACCAGTTTGTATCCAGACTCCTTGATTTTCCTTCGCTGCTCCTTGAGTCGCCAGCTTATTGATGTATTGCTCAATTTGCTCTTGAGTAGCTGGATGGGAATTATCTAGATTTGTTACCAGTTCTAGGGAATTGCTCTGTTTTGTGCTTAAGTTGGCTTGATTGACTAGCGGCTCAGAAGCCTCAGATGGAGGAGAAGAAGACGTTGTTGGCAGCAAATCAGCAGTAGCACAACCAGCCAGCAGTGCTGATAGGATGACAGATAAGGTAGTATGCCAATGTAGATTTTTGAGCATTTTAGTGAGGGAGCAGGGAATTGGGAATTGGGTATTGGGAATTGGGTATTGGGAATTGGGTATTGGGAATTGGGTATTGGGTATTGGGTATTGGGTATTGGAAAGAGCCTACTTTCTTCACCTGGTGGTGAAAGATTTGTCATGGGGATAAGGCAATCCCCATGATAAATATTAAGACAAACCTACTTAGGGAAATAAGATATGTTTGATAGATTATCGAGAATTGTAATTGCAGCTGATGCCAGTGGTTCTTTTGTTGGTGCTAGCGAACTAGAGGATATCAAATCCTTTGTTAATGAGGGTAACAAACGTCTTGATGCCGTCAACTTTATCGTGAGCAATGCCAACTGCATCGTTACTGATGCTGTAGCTGGTATCTGCTGTGAAACTGAAAGTTTAACTGCTCCTGGTGGTGGAGTCTACACCCCTCGAAAAATGGCTGCTTGCTTGCGGGATGGCGACATTATTCTCCGCTATATCAGCTACGCCGTCTTAGTTGGGGATCCTTCAGTACTCAATGACCGCTGCTTGAATAGTCTCAAAGAAACCTATGCTGCTTTGGGTGTTCCCACTGGAAATGCCGCTCGTGCTCTTAGCATCATGAAAGCAGCAGCTGTAGCTTTTGTCAACAACACCGCTTCTCAGCGCCAAATGACGGTGACTCAAGGAGATTGTAATTCCTTAGTTTCTGAAGTTGCTGGCTACTTCGATATAGTGGTTTCTACTATTAGTTAGGGCATAGTCAAGCAAACAGATCCCAACTGCCCAGAATCCCGACTTCTTCAAGGATACTGCTGACGAATCAAGGGTGTGACCCCTCACATCACGATTTTTCGTTATCCTGAGTATCCTTGAA
>JAAHGR010000606.1:0-2193 GCA_010672425.1 Symploca sp. SIO2E6 | reverse complement strand
AAGTTTATGGTAGTTGATTGTGAGTCTCGCTCATTGCTCATTGTAAGTTGCTCCCGGCGTAAGCACAATGCTCCTGGTTTAATAAGAGCAATTGAGCGTTATAATGGCTCTACTTTTTTTGTCATCCGTCGCTTTCTACGGCAAAAACCAGCAGAATTATTGGACATATATATTCTGTCTGCTGAGTTTGGGCTAATTTCATCTGAGCAGATGATTCCCAATTATGACCACAGGATGACACAAGCACAAGCAGAACAATTGCAGCCAAAAGTTATAGGTGAACTCCAACAAATATTCAACAAAAAGCAATATCAGAAACTTCTCATTTGTGTGAGTCGAGATTACCTTCAAGCATTAAAATGATGACTGTAGCTTGCATTCGTCTAAAGACGACTCGTCAACAACTTTAGTAGAAGAATTTATAGCGCTGAGTGCTGGTGTATTTACACATTTATAAATGAAAGCTTGATCAGGATACCTTAGAGCATTTGTACTGTAAATACACGAGAGCGCACTGCTATAACTAACCCAAGTTCCTTGCTGATGAAGCCCCATACGGGGTGGGCAAAATGTCCACTCAAACACCATTAGGATACTTTTGTTCCTACTCTTATCTCTGTTTGCTCTAGGGAAATCACCTGATCTGGTGCTAAAAGTCCTCCAACTTTCACAACTTTCAGTTCGCCAGTTTCCTTAGGGTTTTGCTCTCTAACTTTAGCGATCGCTTCTTTTAGTCCAGGTGCTTGAGCAATATAGATTTTGTCCTCACCTCTGAGCACCCAGATAGGTTTAGAGTAGGTGTATCGAGGGTGAAGCACTGCTTTATGAATGACTTGATGAGTGAACTGGACAATTTGCTCGATATTAGTATCATTGCAAAACTCCCCCAATTCAGATTGAAAAGACTGTTTGAGTTCTGCTGTGGGAATATGTTCGGTAACTTGTTCTGTTTGTATGGGTGATGATTGGGGAGGCTCTGGTTGAATGTGAGCTTGTACAGCTACCGACTCGATAAAGCGGCTGATCTGAGTGATAATCGAGTCAAAGTCCCGCTCCATTAATACATTACCTAGATGTTCTCTCAGCAGAATTCTCAGTTTTTCATCGGAGATATTGATGCCACAGGTTCTTAAATAGATGGGAAGTTGTTCTCCCCAATCCCCACCACAACCAACTTCACCATTAGAAGCATCTTCTGCCTCAACTAGTTCCATCAACCGTTGGTGACGGGTTTCACTATCTGTCATCTTGTAGGATTGTGTGGTTGGTTGTTCTTTTGGCAAAGCAGCAGCTTCAGGATTAGAAGTGGGGGAAGATTTACTCATGGCTGTTGCTGTAGAGTTTCAAAATAGGTGAGATTATCAGGATCTTCAGGATCGCAACCGCAATCAAGCAGTCCTACTCTCAGCTTTCTATAGAATCCTAACGCACCTGGCAGGGCGTGTAAGCCTATCTTGCCTTGATAGCCTAATTCATAACTTCGAGCGATTGCCTACGGCACTAGCGAAGCTAATCGCAAAGTCGATAATCAACCTTCCCCTCAAATAACACCACTGACTGGAGCAATACCGACAAACTCACGCAGTACCTTGTGACAGGCATCCACAGTTGTCTTCGTATTGGAAATAATCGGTTCTTCTGTCGCACCAATTTGGGTTACTCCTCGCTCGCGCCACAATTCATTAGAAGGTTAATCAACAGTAATCAATTTACTTACATTCGCTGATATATGCTACTGTTTACTTAGGGCATATATACCACTCAGAAAGGCGGTCGAATTTCTGGGCTTGCATCCCCACACTTTGAGGAAGTACGCAGATGAAGGTAAAATCAGAAGCAAACGCTCCTAACGTCAGCTTAGCTGCGCTATCGGAAGTGGACTTAACTTCAAACGCAAAGGATTGCAAGCCTTACTGGTCAGAGAAGTGCGAGGCGATAAGCTCAAGATTGTTATTGCCTGTAGAGACAGATTGTGTAGAAAAGGATTTGAACTATTCGAGTTCATGGTTGAGCAAAACGGTGGAGAAATCCTGGTTCTTGACCAAAAAGTGTACTGTCGAGAAACGGAACTTACAGCCGATATTCTTGCCATCCTTGAGGTCTTCTCTTGCAGAATGCACGGACTTAGAAGCGACAGCAAGAAAATCAAGGAAGCTCCGTCTATTCCTAAGCCCTGAACAAAAAGCACTATTG
>JAAHGR010000605.1 GCA_010672425.1 Symploca sp. SIO2E6 | reverse complement strand
GTTTAGGAAGGTGAACCACAAAGACACAAAGGACACAAAGCAATACTTCAATGTTCCTCTAACCAATTTAACAAATCTGGTAAGCCTGTAAAATCAAAAATGTCTTCTGTTAGATTTTCTAACTCTGTCAAAGACAAGCTTTCTACTTGGCTGATAGTTGCTGCTGGTATTTCTCCAAAACGCTTTTGCAGTGAGCGTTTCACTAAAGCGATCGCTTGGGTAATTTTTCCTGATTCTCTGGCATAATCTATGCGCCCTTTCTCATCTTGTAACATCATTCCTCTTTGAAAAACTACTTCTATCTCTTCCACTGTCATTTCGGCTTGGTTAGCAATATTTAAAGCTAGTTCTATCTCGTTGATTTCTCCTAAGTTCTCTGGTATGGTATCCAAGGTGGCAGCTTCTTTGATAAAATAAATCCACTTATCGCTCAAACTCTCTAATTCTGCCAGGGTTTTCTTGAACTTCGGCAATTCGATGAAGATTAGTTGCAATTCCGCATCGGGATATTCAAAATCTTCTGTCTTTTCTTGAAGGACAAAGTGATTGATTACCTTAACCTTCTCTTCAAATAGGATAAAGTCGGTGACAGTTACTGCAATTACTGGGGTGAGGCTCAGATAGTTTTCGCCAACGCCTAGTTGATTGGCATAAGCTTTACTTAAGTTATACATTACCCGTTTGCTAAAAGCACTCACCCGGGCGATTTGCATTTCGATTACCACAATGGAACCGTCAGCTAAAACCGCTTTCACATCTAGATAACTGTCCTTTAAGATCATTACTTTACCGGGGTTATAGGGATTGAGGATCGTTAAGGATTGGATGGTTGGCTCCCCACCATAGATAATGGCATTGAGAAAGCTGATTAAGATTTGTTGGCTTTGTTCGGAACCGAATATTTTCTTAAAGGCGTAATCAACTTTGGGACTGATAAATTTCATTTTTTCCACCTTGTTAACCTGAAGATTTAGTAAATGTCATGCTAATATTATTATAACAAATTTAAGTATGACTATTCCCAATTCCCAATTCCCAATTCCCAATCCCCAATTCTAAAATCTAAAATCTAAATATGGCGATCGCAAAACCAATGCCTGTTTTACCCGTTGAAGCTTATACCTCACAAGAGTGGTTTGAGCGAGAGCAGCAATGTATTTTTAGCCGTACCTGGCAGTTTGCTGGATTTGTTGAAGATCTTCGGAATTCAGGGGATTACCTTACTGTACAGGCAGGATTGAATAATATTTTAGTATTGTTGGATGACAATCAACAGTTACGTGCTTTCCACAATATCTGTCGTCATCGAGGTACTCAACTGCTGCGAACTTCTGGTAAGGGCAAGAAATTTCTGACCTGTCCTTACCATGATTGGACTTATAATCTGGATGGGGAACTCATGGCAGTACCAGAACACAAAACTCAATTTCCCAAACTGGATCTGAAAACATTGTGTTTGTATAAAGCTTCGGTAGGTATCTGGCGCGGTATGATCTTTGTCCATCCCGATGCTGATGTTGAATCTCTTGCTAATTGGTTTGGTCCAGTTGAACCTTATTTAGGTCCTCATCAACCAGAGAAACTGGTGGAAGAGATGGAGGGTAGAGTTAGGCACGAGATTAACGCTAACTGGAAAATCATTGTGGAAAACTACATCGATGGCTATCATCTGGCTCATCTCCATGCTGAAACTCTATTTATGTATGATCACCGGCGACAGCAAAGGGGATTTGTCGGTAATCATTTTCATTTTTATCAGCCGCTGGCGAAGGATTATTTGCATAGTATAGAAGACAATTCCCCCTTACCACTGATTGACCATGTGCCTCGGGATAAGATTGGTGTCTATGTACCGATGTTATTTCCTAATCTGGGGTTGAGTGAAACCGAATCAAGTTGGTCTACATTTTACGTGATTCCCATTGCTCCAGATCAATCAATTGTGGAAATTCGGACTAAGGTGATGCCTGTGTCTAATTGGGAGTATCTGAAGCAGGAATGGAAGTCTTGGAATTATTTTCAGCATCGCCAACGGGATAAGTCTGACACCGGTGAGGCGGATCATCCCCTCGCCTCTGGTGATTTTATGGTTGAGGATATTTATGTCTGTGAGCAACAACAAAGATCACTGAAGTCACCCTATTTTTCCATTGGTGCGATCGCTCAGGATTTGGAGCAAGCAGTTTACCAATATCAGAGGAATGTACAAGGTTATTTGAATTGAGAATTGGGAATTGGGAATTGGGAATTGGGAATTGGGAATTGGGAATAGACGCGGGGACGCGGGGACGCGGAGACGCGGAGAATGGAATTTTCATGTATGGTGGTGAATTTTTTCATGGGGACTGCTATTATTTTATAATGGAAAAAGTGTGCGCTTATATATAAAAGTGTGGGACATTGGTGTCAACTTCAGCCTAGACACAGCTGGCTCGTTGGATTCCATAACCCGCCTTGGATTAAAACCAAATCATCTAAAGATAAAATGCTACAATCAATTGAAGGGATTTATAAAAATGGTGAGATCAAGCTATCTGAATTACCACCCCAGGTTTCCGAAAGCCTAGTTATCGTAACTTTTTTAGAACCAGAAACAACTCCAAAGCCCAAGCAGATGATGCAGTTTGGGATGTTTTCTGGAAATCAGCAGTCAACAGAGGCTGATTTTGAAGTTGCTGAATTTACTGGGGATAGTGAAGATGGTTTAGGCTGGACATAAGTAATTTATGAAATTTGTCATTGATACTCATGCTCTAATCTGGTTCCTTGAAGGCAATTCGCGGTTAGGTAGAAATGCCAAAGCTGTTTTTTCTCATCCTGATTCTCAATTAGTTATTCCTGCAACGACGCTAGCTGAGGCTGTTTGGATTGTTGAAAGAGGAAAAACCTCTATTTCTTCAAGCCAAGATGTAATTGCAGCAGTTAAAGCTGACGATCGCGTGCTAATTTATCCCCTAGATCAAGAGATCATTGAAATGACTATGAGTTTGTCTGCTATTAATGAGATGCATGATCGGCAAATTGCTGCAACTGCGCTGGTTTTAGCCAGTAAAGGTGAGATAGTACAGTTATTAACCTGCGACAAAAATATAACTGCATCCGGTTTAGTTCCTATTGTGTGGTAGTAACCCACCAGTTCAAAAAGGTAAACAAGCTTACTACGCGATCGCACTTTGATAGACTTTCCTGGAGGTACAGCAGTATGGTAGAACCTTGGATTACTGTAGGAGTTATCCTGAAAGATTTGTTCTTGAAAGATATCCTACTGGAATTAGGCAAAGGCGCATTGGAGGATTATGTCAAAGACTTCTTCAAGGGTTGCATTAGCGGAGGTATCGAGTCGGCGAAGGCAGATGTACTAAAAAAAGCTTTGGGTGAAGCACTACAGCAATTCTTGAGGATAGTAGAAGATGAACTAGAATTGCGCTGCGAGGTGCCTGGTGCTCAGATTCGGGATAACTACCAATTACCGATGGGGAAGTTTATCCGGCATCAGGAAGTTAAACCCCTGTTAGGTCAAGCTTTTGCTAAAGATTGTCGTGGGATAGATAGCAAGCAATTGGGGAAAATCTGGCGACAGTATTATCCTACAGCTATGCCGACGGAATTTGATTGGGATAGGGTGGCTCAGCAATATTTGCTCGAAGTCAAACGGATTGTTAAGCAGTCACCGGAATTAAAAACTCTTCTGGAATTGGAGACTCTGGAGGCGATTGAGAAAAATACCCAGGAAACTGCCGGAATTATTCCAGACTTTAACCTCAAAGCTTATCAAGAAGGACTGCAAGAACGCTATGCTAATCTGAATTTAGATAGTTTGGATGCTAGTGTGTACAACTATCGGGAAAAACTCAAGGTCTGGCAAGTATTCGTTGCCCAAAATGTCCGAGAATGCCAGGAATTTGTACCGCAAGTTTACGAAATTCCTAAGGAACATCAAAGACGACTGCGGGAGAGTAACCAACTCGAAGCCGAAATTGACCCCGAAGCCTGGGAACGATATAAAAAGATCTATGATGAGCAGCCAGTCTGCTCAATTTTGGATCTAGTTAATCAAATATGGGACAATACCAGTAATCCCTATTTGGTCATTCTGGGAGATCCCGGTTCAGGCAAATCCATGTTCCTGCAATACCTGGCTCTGAATTGGGCAAGAAGTCCCCTGGATAATGTGATTGAGTTGCCGATTCCTCTGCTCATTGAACTGCGGACATATAATAGAGACCGGATTTCTGGATGCAAGGATCTGCTAGAATTCTTCCACAAGGGTAACGTGATCTGTCGCCTGAATCAGCATCAACTCCAGGAAAAGCTGAAAGCAGGTAAGGTATTGGTGATGTTCGATGGCTTAGATGAAGTATTCGAGCCAACCCAACGGGATGAGGTAATTACTGATATCCATCGCTTCACTAATGAATATCCCCAGGCGCGGGTAATCGTCACTTCTCGCATTATTGGCTACAAACCCCAACGGCTCAGAGATGCCCAATTTCGTCACTTCCTGCTGCAAGATTTAGACGAGAGAGCAATTCAGAATTTCATTTACCGCTGGCATGAGTTAACTTTTATCGATGAAACTGATAAGCTGAGAAAGCGAGAACGTTTGCAACGGTCCATCGCTAACTCGAAAGCGATCGCGGAATTAGCAGGCAATCCCCTACTGCTGACAATGATGGCGATACTTAATCGTAATCAAGAATTACCCAGGGATCGACCGGAACTTTACAACCAAGCCTCGCGACTGTTGCTGCATCAGTGGGATGTGGAGAGGAAATTGTTACAAGACCCCAGAGTTGATACAGTCGCGATCGATTATAAAGATAAGCAGGCAATGCTGCGTCAGATTGCCCACTTTATGCAAGCTGCCGATA
>JAAHGR010000604.1 GCA_010672425.1 Symploca sp. SIO2E6 | reverse complement strand
TATCATCATTGACTATGGATCAACCTTATTCTCATGCTTGCCTGTCAATAAGAGCCCATCTTTGGGGAGGTCAATAGGGTGAAAAGCTAACTATCTCAAGGCTTCAGCCTGCTTGTCACCCCCTGAGATAATAAGCACTAGAGGGACTTCCGCCCCAAAAAGAAGAAGAAAAACAAGTCAACTTCCCTTAGAGCCCTCTGCCTTCTGCCTTCTGCCTTCTGCCTCCTGCCTCCTGCCTCCTGCCTTCCTAAGTAAATTCTTTTGAGCTGTTAACTAACTCATGCCAAGGTAATCCATAGGTTCCCAGTTTGCTCAAGAAGGGATCGGGGTCAAGTTGCTCGACATTAAAAACTCCCTCGCCTTGCCATTCCCCAGTTAAGATTAGTAATGCACCCAGCATGGCGGGTACTCCTGTGGTATAAGCAACAGCTTGGGCTCCTACTTCTTGATAAACTTGGGCATGGTTACAGTTATTGTAGATATAGTATGTTTTTGGCTGTCCGTCTTTTACCCCTCGAATATGGCAGCCAATGGAGGTTTTTCCTTGATAGTTCTCCCCCAGGGAAGACGGCGCAGGTAGAACAGCTTTCAGGAATTGCAAGGGTACAATCTGCTGTCCTTCATACTCAATCGGCTCAATACTAGTTAATCCCACATTCTGGAGGACTCGGAGGTGCGTCAGATAACTTTCCGAGAAAGTCATCCAGAAGCGAGCCCGTTTAATGGTGGGAATGTGCTTTACTAAAGATTCGAGCTCTTCATGATACAATAGGTATGACTCCCTCTCGCCAATCTCTGGATAATCGATAGGGCGATGTACCGAAAATGGATCAACTTCTACCCAGTTGGAGTTTTCATAGTATTTTCCTTTTTGGGTAATCTCTCTGATGTTAATCTCAGGATTAAAGTTAGTCGCAAAGGGATGACCGTGATCTCCGGCATTACAATCGACGATATCGAGGTAATGAATCTCATCGAAGTGGTGTTTGAGGGCATAGGCGGTAAATACCCCTGTTACCCCGGGGTCGAATCCACATCCTAGAACAGCCATAATCCCAGCTTGCTGGTATCGTTCATGATAATCCCACTGCCATTGATATTCAAATTTGGCTTGATCAGGAGGTTCATAATTAGCAGTATCAAGATAAGGGACTCCCGTTTCTAGACAAGCGTCCATAATCGGCAAGTCTTGATACGGCAAAGCTACGTTTATCACCATGTCAGGCTCAAAATCATTAATGAGGGCCATCATTTCAGTGACTTGGTTGGCATCGACTTGAGCCGTTGTCAAAGATGGATGGATAATGGAAGCCGCGATTGCATCACATTTATCCTTAGTTCTACTCGCTAGAAGAATCTCAGAGAATACTTCTTTTACCTGAGCGCATTTGTGGGCAACCACATTGCCAACTCCACCTGCGCCAATAATCAGAACTTTAGCCATAACTGTATTTTAGGTGTTAGGTGTTAGGTGTTAGGTGTTAGGTGTTAGGTGTTAGGTGGTAGGAGGCTGCAAGGCAGGAGGCAGGTTCTCCATTTTCCATTCCCAATTCCCAATTCCCAATTCCCAATTCCCAATTCCTAATTCCCTCACTTCCTATTGAGCTGAAATTAAGCTATTGTAATCACTATTATGTTTGTTGTGAGTGTTAAGGGCGTCAATGTTCCCATCATCATCTGATAATCTTCCTGAACAGCAGTATGCTCTAGCGCATTTCCAAAAGCTGCTCCAAAAATATCCATTGGCTTTTTGGGGTGGGTTGTGGGCAATACTACTCCTAGTAGGTACTGTAGCGGGTATGGGCTTGGTTAGCCCTGGTTATATCGAAGAACAAGACCCGGATTCACTACCGGCTCCCACACAAATGGAAAAATCCCCTAAAGAAAAGGATTGGTCTTTACCTTTGTTTAGTGCAGTTATCCTAGGTTGTGCTGGGGGTTCCCTACTGGTTACCAAAGCTCTAAGACAATCAAGCCAACGCCGTCGATTCTCCAAGGGACAAAAATCAAGTGCGATTGTCCACCAACCAAAGAGTCTACCTGACCAAAAACATGGTACACCTACTAAAAAGCTAACACAGCCAGCTGCTTCTGTCAATACTCAATCCAAGAGCCAGCCAAATATCCAACTTAATATCCAGCAAAATATCCCACCCAAGAGCCAGCCAAATATCCAACTTAATATCCAGCAAAATATCCCACCCAAGAGCCAGCCAAATAATCAACCCCAGATTATATCCCATACCCAACAGACTCAGGTAACAGTATTATCATCGGAGGATAACCTTCCCCTGGATAGTAAACCAGAAGGCTTGGCAGAGATGATGGATTTGCGTAAGCGTCAGTCTCTCAATACTCTCATGCGCGGCAAGTCGGATTAAAAGCTATCAGCATTCAGCTGATAGCTGATAGCTAGGGTTTCCTGAATAAGTAACAAGTAACAAGTAACAAGTAACAAGGAATGATTGAAAGCCTCGTCTGGCAAAGCTGACCCACTCATGCAGCAAGCCCTAGCTAAACTTAGGATCTGCGGATTTTCATTTTAATCTTGATGTCGTCTTTTTCGATCTTCGCTATCCCCCATTTAAATCGGATGAAAAAGTCGTCGATTAGATCTAGGGTTGAATCGGATGGAATCTCTAGATATTCTTTCTCACCATTAACGGTAATCACTATGGGTATGTTGGAGGAGGATTCTGTATCCTCAAAGGGTACTTCCACCCGTTCCCAAACTGCTCCCGCGATCACACCGTCGTTACCATTGCCTGTTTGATCTTTGATGGTAGTGCCTTCTCCTTCATCTAAAAGCCAATATGCCAGCAGTCCTGACTCATTTCCAGTAAGGCGGCAGTTCATGGCATCTTGAATTTCTTGGGGAGTGCGCACCCCTTGCCAAATTCGTAGATCGGCTAATTGGCCTTCAAAAAAGTAGCTGGTTCCTTTGAGAGAACCAATGTAAACATTTCCTGTCCCTTGGTAATTGGCTGGCTGATGGCAGGCTTCTAATTGTCCATCACAGTAAATGATTTGTTGTTGGCGCTCATGATTGTAAACACAACTCCAGTGATGCCAATCGCTATCGGTATATTTGCCTGTATTGAGATCGTCACCATAGAAAGCCAAGGTAAAGACATCGCTTTTGCGAAATCCAATATGTAAGCAGTGGTTCTTTTCCTGCTCACCTTGAGAGACGATGACCCCCCATTTACCGGCTGTTTGGCGTTTTGCCCAAAATTCGATTGTAAAGCTGGTGTTTGTCAGGTTGATGCCACTGCCGCAGTCAATATAATCATCCTTGCCGTCAAAAGTGAGAACTGAAGGAAGTTGTTGTTCTTCAGTAGTAGTAGTTTCTTGGTCAGTAGTAGCTGTTTCTGGCTCAGTAGTAGTTGGTTGTTGGTCAGTAGTAGTTGGTTGTTGTTCAGTAGTAGTAGTTTCTTGGTCGGTAGTAGTTGGTTGTTGTTCAGTAGTAGTAGTTTCTTGGTCGGTAGTAGTTGGTTGTTGTTCAGTAGTAGTTGGTTGTTGTTCAGTAGTAGTTGGTTGTTGGTCAGTAGTAGTTGGTTGTTGGTCAGTAGTAGTTGTTTGTTGTTCGGTAGTAGTAGATTGTTGGTCAGTAGTAGTAGATTGTTGGTCAGTAGTAGTAGATTGTTGGTCAGTAGTAGTAGATTGTTGGTCAGTAGTAGTAGTTGGTTGTTCGGTAGTAGTAGTTGGTTGTTCGGTAGTAGTAGTTGGTTGGTCAGTAGTAGCTGTTTGTTGGTCAGTAGTAGCTGGTGAAATAAATTCTAGTACTTCCTGTTTCCAAGTCCCTCCATGAAGGGTTCCTGAATTTTCATGGCTGGTTTTGTCTGCAACTGCAGTGCCACTGCCTTCATTGAGAGGCCAATAACCAACTAATCCTGCTTCATTTCCCCTGAGGCGGTGGTTCATGGCTTGTTGGATTTCCTCTTGGGAACGGACTCGGTTCCACAGACGCACTTCTGCCATGTCACCTTTGAATAAGTTACCCATGGCATCAGCTTGTGAGCCTAGACGTACTGGTAATTTGGTTACTGTGCCTACCCGATTTGGGGTAGCGGTATTTTCTTCTTCCCCATTAATATACAGTTTGGCTCCATTGGCTTCGTGTTTGAAGGTTACGGCTACATGTTGCCAAGTTCCTGTTTTCAACTGATTTTGACTGGTGAAGTATACCCCTTTGTTGATAAAACGCAGGTTTTTGGGGTGAGTATCGAAGGTAAAGCCTTCATTTTTACCACCTATACCTTTATCCACCACACGTTTTCCTAATAGTTCTGGTTTAATCCAGGCTTCGATCGTAAAGTTATTGGTTAGATCTAGAACTGCATTGGCCTGAATGTCTACATAGTCTTTTTTACCATCAAAGGTAATTACTGTAGACAGGTTTGAGGAAGATTCTGCTGGTTCCTCTGGAACAGTTGCAGGTTTCTCAGGCTGAGCTGGTGTGATAAAGTCGAGGGATTCTGGTTGCCAAACTGCTCCCGCGATCGCACCATCGTTGCCATTACCTGTTTTGTCTTTGATGGTGATGCCTTCCCCTTCATCTAAAGGCCAGTATGCCACCAATCCTGACTCCTGACCTGTGAGGCGGCAGTTCATGCTATTTTTAATTTTTTTGGGAGTGCGAACTTGATTCCAAATCCGAATATCTGCCAGTTGTCCTTTAAAATAACGGTTGCTGGTTCCATCTAAGCTACAAGCTATATACAGGGGTTTTTGATCAACAACTAAAGTTCCTCCTGTCGGTCCTTTTTTTATGAGCTTACCATTGATGTAAGTCTTAGCAACCTTGCCATCGTTGGTAATCGCCACATGACTCCATTGATCTGATTTTAGTGAGCCATTAGGTGTGTTAGGA
>JAAHGR010000603.1 GCA_010672425.1 Symploca sp. SIO2E6 | reverse complement strand
CCCGCGCCCCCGCGAGGGGGCACGGGGTCCGCGAAGTAATGGAAATGACAACTAGTACATCAATTTCGTTTTGACACTCCCACGGCTACACTCATGTCGCTATCGCTCCATTCATTCAAGCCGTGGGATTCTTGCTTCACGGAGTCTTATCTAGCCAATCAGTGATTGACCCCGACAGAACCTCTTGACAAGCATTTTGATTCACGGGCTGTCCGACCGCTACTTTTCCACGATTTCTAATGACTTGACTGGCCGCTACATCTCTATTGGTTGTATACCCACATTCAGGACAAAAATGAACTCTATTTGACAAACTTTTCTTGCCTGTCTGAGTATGACAATTTGGACATATCTGAGAAGTATAATCCTTATCTACTTTCAGGAAATATACATCTCGTTTCCTACAAACGTAAGCCAAGATGCCAAAAAACTGACCAAAGCCAGCATCCAGGGTATGTTTAGCAAATAGCCCTTTTGCCCAAGCCTTGAAATTAATATCCTCCACAAATATCATTCCTGCTTGGTCGCAAAGATGGTGCGCCAACTTGTACTGCCAATCTTTTCTCGTATCGTGGATTTTTTGATGAATTCTAGCTATCTTCATCTGGCACTTTCGCCAGTTAAGTGAACCTTTTTTCTTGTTCTTTAATCTTCTTTGCAGCGATTTCAGCTTGCCGTGAAGTTGATTAAAGAATCGAGGTCTTTTGACCAATTCCCCATCTGATGTAGCTAGATAATAATCTAATCCAATATCAATGCCCAAGGGATGACCATGAACCGGAGCATCGGGAATATTGACTGCTAACTGATAAGTTAGTTGAGCAAAATACCCATTAGCTCGTTTAAGCACTCTGATTTGCTTTAAGGTAAAGCCTTCAGGAATTGCTCTAGACATCCTCATCCTCACGTTACCTATCTTTGGTAGGTCAACCCATCCATTACTCACTAAAGCATTCTTGACAGAAGGATAGACAAAAGAAGTCATTTTTTTCTTGAATCGAGGAAACCCAAATCCTCGCTCCCACATATTGACAAAAGCTGCTTCTAGTTGTCTTAGAGTTTGCTGCAAAACTTGAGAGTGAGGAATAGTTAATTCGGGATAATGCTTTTTCGCTTTAGTGAGAGATTTGCATCATCGAGTGATAGGTAGGTCTAGGAGTATCTGGACTGATGATGTATTCAGCATAAATCGAGCAAGCGTTAACTGGTGACTTTCTGCTATTAACCCAATCCTTCCGTTCTCGAAGTGCGTAGTTATAGACTTTTGGTGCATGTAGAGAGATACATCTCAAATTGTTGGATTTGAGACTTGGTTGGCTTGAGTTTATAATTGAAAGTCATTGAAATCATTTTTCAATGGTAACATATTTGATAACATTTGCATCAATTTCCTTTCCTCACGCCGCCTCAAGGCGGTCGCGCTACATCCCACCCCTGAAGGACGCTTCGCTAGTGGGCTTTGCGCGATGCTTTTTGTAATCTGGGTTCCATTGATAGCTCAGCTGGGGTTCAATTCCGGTAAGGGCAATTGCTGCGATCGCTTGATCGACGCTCAGACCCCGCAAATGGACGCGGTTGAGGCAGACTACAACTAAGTGCCAGCCTTCGGGGGGAAATTCAAGTTTGCAAGGTATCATTGTCATGATTTTTTCCTCTCAAGACAATAGTTTACAATATTCTTCCCATTCTTGAATCTCCTAACATTGATTATAAAATTGAGTGAGTTTACAGCAAGGCAGCTCCCTTGGAAAAATTTCACCACCAAGTGACGAAAGTCGGCTCTTCCCAATTCCCAATTCCCCATTCCCCATTCCCTAATAACATCAGTGACCACAACCCAATCCCCTCCAACAAAACCAGAAGTATCAGTAGTTGTACCTATTTACAATGAGGTAGAGAGTCTGCCTCAATTAATTGAAGCGATCGCGTCGGTGTTAATCCCGGCTCAGCTGAGCTATGAATTGATTTGTGTCGATGATGGCTCTACCGATGGCTCAGCTAAACTGCTCAAAGAACAGGCTCTTAAGCATCCTAACTTACGAGCAGTACTGCTGCGGCGTAACTATGGTCAAACGGCAGCTATGGCAGCGGGTTTTGATTATGCACGGGGTTCTACTATTGTTACTTTGGATGGTGACTTACAAAATGACCCCATTGATATCCCGATGTTACTCGCCAAGCTTTCTGAAGGCTACGATTTAGTTAGTGGCTGGCGTCAAAACCGTCAGGATAAGGCTGTCACTCGATTATTGCCTTCCCTCATTGCTAATTGGTTGATTGGCAAAATTACTGGGGTAAAAATCCATGACTATGGTTGCTCTCTCAAAGCTTATCGCTCAGAGTTGGTTGCTGATATGAACCTCTACGGCGAGTTGCATCGGTTTTTACCGGCTTTGGCTTTTATTGAAGGGGCCAGAATTACTGAGTTACCTGTACATCATCATCCTCGTCGTCATGGCCAAAGTAAGTATGGACTAGGGCGCACTTTCCGGGTGGTGATGGATTTGCTCACTGTCTTTTTCATGAAAAAGTTTTTGACCCGACCGATGCATGTCTTTGGTTTACTGGGTATCATCTCTTTAACCTTAGGAGTAGGCTTAGGAGTTTACCTGAGCATTCTCAAACTGGGTTTCGGTGCGAGTATTGGTGATCGCCCCTTACTTATCTTAGCAGTAGTCTTGATTTTAACTGGTGTACAGCTGTTGAGTTTTGGTCTGTTAGGAGAACTCCTCATGCGCACTTACCACGAATCTCAGGGTCGTCCCATCTATAGAGTGAGGGAAATTGTGGAAATAAATGTTAAGAATATTAAAGGAGACAAATAGTACTTCCCTCAATATTTCGCCAGGGTCAAAAACAAGTGAAGATTTTTTGGGAGATCGAAGCACAACAACGCCAAAATTTACTGATGTTATTTGCTGCTAGTTTGCTGTTTTGGTCAAGCGTAGCTTCGATGTTACCGACTATACCCCAATACGTTGAGGATATGGGGGGTACTAAGCAGCAGGTGGGACTGGTCATTAGTAGCTTTTCTATCGGTCTAATTTTGTTTAGAACCATAATCGGACGTTTGGCGGACCAGCACAGCCGCAAACTAGTGTTGCTGATTGGTAGCAGTATTGGCGCGATCGCACCTTTGTGTTACCTGTTGGTAGACTCGATTGGTCTGTTAATGTTCATGCGGGGATTCCACGGGATTAGTCTTGCTGCTTTTACTACTGGTTATCTAGCGCTGGTGACGGATTTATCCCCGGTGGATAAGCGGGGTGAGTTACTCAGTTACATGAATTTAGCTACACCGATTGGTTTGGCAATTGGTCCGGCATTGGGAGGCTTTATCCAAGCTGGGGTGAATAACACTGCTTTATTTGTTACTATTTCAGGTTTGAGTTGGCTCAGTTGGTTGTTTACTAGTCAGGTTAGGGAGCCTCAAAAAGTTCAAGAAATGGCTCCTGAGGCAAAAGAAGCCGCTTCTATCCCTCTGTGGCAATTGGTAATTAGTCCTCGAATGCGGATTCCGGCTTTAGTACTACTCCTAGTTGGCTTGAGTTTTGGAGGTGTGACTACCTTTGTTCCTTTGTTCATTAGAGAGATTGGCGTCAACTTGAATCCTGGACTATACTTTACCGCAGCCGCGATCGCTAGTTTTAATATTCGCCTGCTAACTGGTCCGGCATCTGACCGTTATGGACGAGGTATATTTATTACTGGCTCTCTCATCAGCTTTGGATTGGCAATGTTAGTGTTATCCCAGGCTCAAAGTCCCCAAGTATTGTTGTTGGCAGGGGTAATGCAAGGGTTGGGCACAGGAACCATACTCTCAATTATGGTTGCCTTGCTTTCCGACCGTTCTTTATCAACAGAAAGAGGTATAGTTTACTCAGTTGGCTTAAGTGGCTTTGATTTAGGTGGAGCGATCGCACCACCAATTTTTGGTTTATTTGCCGATTTAATCGATTACCAAGGCATTTTTTATCTGGCTACTATTATATCATTCCTGGCACTGATAACTTTCCTCACTCAATCGGGCAAAAACCTCTCCCACTCCCTACGGTTTGCCACAAGCCGCGAAGCGGATATTTATGCCGTAGAGTGAAGGTGGTAGGTGGTAGGTGTTGAGCAGAGGAAGCGATTTTTTTTATGACATTACGGTATATTGAGTAATTTTGTGCTAGACTAATTGAAGTGCATCAATTCAGGGCGCAAGAGTCAACAGAGGATTGTTTCGCTCGAATAATGGCACTTTAATTAATGCAGATATCAATGGTGCCCTAAATATGATTAGAAAAGTATTTGGGAATGAGGTTTTTAACTCGGACTCGATAGAGGCGTTTGCAGTAGCGCCTGTACGGATTCATCCGTGCCAACTTTCAGACAATGTATCACAATGTACTGTGTTGTTATAGTCCGAAGGATACTGTATCAAGTGAAGATTTTTTGGGACCTGGAAGCACAACAACGCCAAAATTTACTGATTTTATTTGCTGCTAGTTTGCTGTTTTGGTCAAGCGTAGCTTCGATGGTACCAACTATGCCCCAATACGTTGAGGATATCGGAGGTACCAAGCAGCAGGTAGGACTAGTCATCAGTAGCTTTTTCATCGGTATCATACTGTTGAGAACCATAGTAGGACGTTTGGCAGACCAACAGGGACGCAAGTTAGTGCTGTTGATTGGTAGCAGTATTGGCGCGATCGCACCTTTGTGCTATCTGTTGGTAGACTCAATTGGTATGTTAATGCTCATTCGAGCATTCCACGGCATGAGTTTTGCCGCTTTTACCACTGGTTATCTAGCGCTGGTAGCGGATTTATCTCCAGTGGACAAGCGGGGTGAGTTACTTAGTTACATGAGTTTAACCACACCGATTGGTTTGGCAATTGGTCA
>JAAHGR010000602.1 GCA_010672425.1 Symploca sp. SIO2E6 | reverse complement strand
AATGTTGCATCTGGGATTTTTAAGAACCGAACAATAATTTATACGGTTTTCCTCATGAGTCTTCTTGTCTACCTTGTCCACCTTGTCTTGTCCCCACCCGAAAGTAAAAAACTTTCCCCCTTGTCAGCCCCCCTAACCCCCATAAACACAAGCTATGCGTTAGGCACAAGTCGGTGTAATCCTTATATACCAGTCGTTCTCATGAAGGGTTGCAATTTGGGTTTGCTCTTGATAAGAATCCTTTTATAGCAAGGGTTTGAAAGAGCAGCCCGAACAGCATAATAAGCGTTTTAGCGACTTTTGCGTAATGGATAGATTCCCTACCGATGTCATTTACCCATAAGCGTACTGTTTACCTAGCAGATACTGATGCTGCTGGTGTTGTCTATTTTGCTAATATTTTAGTAATGTGTCACGAAGCTTATGAAGCATCTCTAGCTAAAGCTGGCATCAGTCTCAAAACTTTATTAAGCGATCGCTCTACTGCTCTGCCCATAGTTCATAGTACAGCAGATTTTTTGCGTCCCATGTTTTGTGGAGACCAACTGTTAATTGAGCTGAGCCCCCAACAACTGAGTGACACTGAGTTTGAGATTGCCTATCAAATTGTGGCAGCTTCCTCATCAGAAGAGTGCTTAGCCAAGGCAATTACCAGGCATGTTTGTATTAACCCTATTAGTAGAAGAAGAACTCAGCTACCGGAAGTAATTATTCAGTGGCTGAGATGAGGGGATCAATTCAAAATTCAAAATTCAAAGTTCAAAGTTCCCAATACCCAATACCCAATACCCAATTCCCAATTCCCAATTCCCAATTCCCAATTCCCAATACCCAATTCCCAATACCCAATTCCCAATTCCCAATTCCCAATTCCCAATTCCCAAAATGTCACAGAAAAACGAAACAGTAACTTTAATATTAGCTCTATTAATCACTGCTGCTTTATTAGGCGGTGGTTTTTGGTGGTTTACTCGTAAGTCTGGCATTAATGTTAGTGGTGTAGGTAGCGACGGTAGCAACAATAACCAAAACCAGCAGCCACAACCTACTCAAACTTCGGCTCCTACTGGCTCAAGTACTACCTTTCCTCCCCCGACAAATGTGCCGAGTGGAACAATTGTGAGCATATCTGGCTCTACCAGCATGGTGCAAATTAATCAAGTTCTCAAAAACAGCTTTGAGCTACAATTTCCTGGGACAACTGTGGATGCCAAGGTGGGGGGGACGAATCAGGGAATTCAATCGGTGCTGCAAGGTAGTGCAGATATTGCCGCTATCTCTCGTCCCCTGACTCCTCAAGAACAAAACCAAGGTATAGTGGCTTTACCCATAGCTAAAGATGAGATTGCGATCGTAGTTGGCAAGGGAAATTCTTTCCAGAGAGGCTTGACTAATCAGCAAGTATTAGGAATTTTTACCGGTCAAATTACCGATTGGTCAGCAGTAGGAGGAGATCAAGGAACAATTCAGGTAATCAACCGTCCCCCTGTCAGTGGAACCCATCAGGTATTTCAGGAACTAGTACTCAAGGGAGGAA
The DNA here is from genome assembly GCA_010672425.1 of Symploca sp. SIO2E6. Lineage (GTDB taxonomy): Bacteria > Cyanobacteriota > Cyanobacteriia > Cyanobacteriales > Coleofasciculaceae > Caldora. The sequence goes on along the minus strand of JAAHGR010000602.1, from coordinate 3,363 downwards.
ATTTTGGCACGACACCCAATATTACGACTTTGCCCCAGGATGCTACCACACCTCTACTGAGAGCCTTGAAAAATGATGGTATTGGTTATGCTACCTATGCTCAGGTAGCTAATCAAAAGACGGTGCGAACCGTTGCGGTGGATGGCTTGACTCCTGAAGCTGCCACTTACCCCTATCAACGAACCCTAGCTTATGTTTACAAGGAACCAGCTTCTCCCCAAGTTCAAGCTTTTCTGGGTTATGTGACTTCTCCCCAAGGGCAACAAGCTATTCTGAGACCTCAATAGTCAGCTTGCACCAAAACACAAGCTTAATGCACACTAAAACCATGACCAGAGAAATTTTAGATTTTAGATTTTAGATTGAAGAATAAAAGGGTAAATCTAAAATCTTCAATCTTCAATCTTCAATTGTTTGACCTAACACCTAATACCTAATACCTAATACCAAACACCTATGCGAACAGATGTTTCTGGATTACCACCTATTTCTCGCCGCACTGCTCTAAAACTTCTAGGTGTTGGTGCTGTTGGTGCTGGGTTGGGATACTCCCGTTTTTGTAAACCTCAACCGACGCTTTTTCAACCAGACAGTCTCGATTTACCACGGCGACTTCCAGCAGCGAAAAAGGTTGTGGTAGTCGGAGCAGGATTAGCTGGTTTAGCCTGTGCCTACGAACTCAGCCAACGAGGTTTTATCGTAACCCTATTGGAGCGATCGCCTCAACTAGGAGGTAAGATTGCCAGTTGGTCGATTCAAGTGGGGGAGGAAAATTTTATGATGGAGCATGGCTTTCATGGCTTTTTCCCCCAGTATTACAACCTCAAGAGTTTAGTAGAAGAACTCAACATCAGGAATAATTTTCGCTCCTTGGATTTTTACTCCGTGGTCTTCCGTGATGGCAAGTACCAACCAGAGGTATTTCGACCGAACCATTCAGCTTTTCCCTGGAATATTGTAGACTTAGCCGTTGCTTCTCCCAATCGGCTGCATTGGGGGATCAATCTAACCAAAATTGCCCATTGGGAAGTTTTTCGGGAAATCAGTGGTTTTCAGATTCCTGACAGTTTCCAGCGGCTCGATTACCTGTCAGTAGCTGATTGGGTAACATCGGATTTCCCCCAAGGACTTTATGACTTGTACTTTTTACCCTTTGCTAAATCCAGCCTAAATGCTCCAGATGAGCTGAGTGTGGGAGAACTAATGCAGTTCTTCCATTTCTACTTTTTCGGTAATCCTGAAGGACTAGCCTTCAACGGTACTCGGCAGGATATGGGTACTAGTTTAGTACAACCCATAGCTGGGGCGATCGAGGATCAAGGTGGCAAAATTGTCACCGAAGCCACAATCAGTCGCATTAACTGGCAACAGGAACAGATTGAATCCCTCAGTTACCAGCAGGGAAATGCTCAGAGTGATGTTCCCTTTTGGGTAAAGCGCAATACTTTGATGATCGACCCTCAGATCGAATATTATGGAGCAGGCGATCGCGTTTTTGCCGCCGCATCAGGGACAACTACTGCTATCTCCCTTACCTGTACTCATCAAGGCTGTACTGTACAGCGACAGGCTGACGGTAAATATCTCTGTCCTTGCCACGGTGCAGTTTACGATAGTCAGGGACAAGTGCTTGCCGGACCAGCGAAACGGAATTTACCCCGCTTCCAAATTGTCCAGCACACTGAAGATGAAGTGCAGCTGCTAGCAGTATTACCGGAAACACCCAAAATTCAACAGACAATCGAGGGAGATTATTACGTCTTTGCCACCGATGTACCCGGAGTGCAACACTTATTGCGCCTTGGGGAAGGTGAGGTCAACCAGCAAGTGTACAATCAGGTAGAGAAATTAGCGATCGCTGACCCCTTTGCCGTTGCCCGCTTTTGGTTTGATCAAGACTTTGAGTGGGAGCACAGTAATTTTACATCATTATCTGGCTATCAACTCACGGACAGTATTACTCTCTACCACCGCATCCAAGATCAATTTATTGCTTGGCATCAGAAAACCGGAGGTAGCGTGGTGGAATTACATGCCTACTGTTACAAGGAACAAGAATTCCCCCATCAGCAAGCATTACTAACAGCATTTGAACAGGAACTCTATGAAATAGTACCACAACTAAAGGAAGCAAATATGCTGCACCGGGAACTAGTCAACCAGAAAAACTTTTCCGGCTATCCACCGGGTAGCTATGCTGAACGTCCAGAAACTTGCACCCCTGCCTCGAATCTACTTTTTGCCGGAGACTGGGTAAAAATGCCCTTTCCCTGCGGCTTAATGGAACGAGCAATTAGCAGTGGATTACTAGCAGCCAATGAGATACTCCATCGGGAAGGGTTACAGAGGCGTCAATTACTCTCAGTTAACCCAGAAGGAATCTTGAGATTGTAGGTTTGTTGTTTGTTGTTTGTTGTTTGTTGTTTGTTGTTTGTTGGTCAATTCCCAATTCCCAATTCCCAATTCCCAATTCTAAATTCTAAATTCTAAATTCTAAATTCCCATGTCCACACTTACTCATAAGCTTGATATTCGCCAGCTAGGTATTAATCCTAATCATTGGTATGTAGTTGCTCGCAGTAGTGATGTACTCTCCTCACCTGTTGGAGTTACCTTGTGGAATCACCCTATTGTCCTGTATCGAGATAATTCTGGGGTAGTACACGCCCTAGAAGACCGTTGTCCCCATCGACAGGTTAAACTCAGTCATGGTCGAGTCAAGGTTGATAATCTCGAATGTGCTTACCACGGCTGGAAATTTTCTCCTAATGGTGAATGTGTCGCGGTGAGTTACCTAACAGCTAATCAGAAACTACCCAGCTGCAAACTTCGCCAGTATGCTCTCAAGGAGCAAGATGGTTTTATTTGGCTATTTGCTGGAGATACTGCTCAAGCAGAGTCAGTGTCTCCTTTAGGTGTTCCAGAGTGGGAAGAGCTTAATTATATTGCCACAGTATCAACTATTGACTGCCAAGCTCATTATTCTTTTCTGATTGAAAACTTGATGGATATGCATCATGGGCATTTGCATGAAAAGTATCAAGCCTGGGCCTCAGCAGAGTTGAAGAATTTACAGGAAGATACTGAGCGAGTAGACGCCCACTATCAAGCTCAAAGCTATTACAAAATAGATAAAATTTGGTCAATTTCTCAACTATTTTTTCCTGGCTTACGACGCCTCCACCCAGAAGCATTGGATGTGAGTTATCTTTACCCTCACTGGGTGGCAACTTTAGGGCAAGATTTCAAGATTTACTGTCTATTTTGTCCAGTCAGTGAGACACAAACTCGTGCCTATTTAATTCATTTTACCTCCCTCAATGCCTTTTGGCGCTTGCATAAATTACCAGTGTGCTTTCGTAA
>JAAHGR010000601.1 GCA_010672425.1 Symploca sp. SIO2E6 | reverse complement strand
GATGCCTTAGGCAATCGCTAGCTCACCGGGAAGCGATCGCTAGTAGCATCACCTCTGATCAACTAAAATCGCAGAAAATAACCATGTGCCCCAGATTTGTAACTGGATTCTATTCACTGGAGAGCCTCGGGCGATCAGGTGACCCAAAGAGTGAGCGATCACATTTGTGGGATTAGCGATCGCAAAAGTGGGTTAGCGATCGCAATTGACGAAGAGTGTAGTCTGGGGGGAGCAGTTGAGAGAAGAGATAAGCGAAAAAATTGAGAGAAACTCACTCGGAAAGATCCGACGATCTACCGGTGATCATCCATTGGCTTCAACAAATGGTTAGCTGTTTGTTCTTATGCCTTGCGAGAGCGCCAAATTAAAGGACTATCACAACGTCTTGTTAAAGCTGAACTTGCCTTAAAAAAACTAGCTGGAAGACCGGGAAAAGATAGGAGGATTTTAGAGAAAAAAGTAGGTGAAATTATGCAACGCTATCGAGTAAGTAAATATCTGGTGGGGCAAATTAATTCTAAGAGCCACTATGACAAGGTCTATGAAGGCAGTGGTCGTCCCAGTAGCCAAACTCCTTTTCGTCGTGTTCGTCAAACAACCTTGAGTTTAACGTATAAGCGTTGTGAGGCAGAAATTGAGGCTTTTCAAGCGGTAGCTGGTTGGCGATTGTATGTGACTAATGCTTCCGTGGAAAGACTAAGTTTAGAAAAGGCAGTTTTTTCCTATCGTGAGCAATGGCAACCGGAGCGAGGTTTTCATCGTTTCAAGCGAGGTCGCTTACCGGCATTACCTGTTTACTTTCATTCTGGACCAAAAAATTAGAGGATTAATGTTTTTGTTAACAATTTCCCTGCAAGTTTTTACCTTAATAGAGTTTGTGGTTTACCGTCAGTTAGCGGCTCAAAAACAGTCTCTTGCTGGTCTGTATGAAGGTAATCCTAAACGCACCACCGAGTGTCCTACAGCAGAGCGATTGCTAGCAGCTTTCCGTGAAATTACTCTTTATTTTCATCAAGATGGCTCCACCGAAATTACTCCTCTCAATGCTCTCCAGCAAAGAATTTTAACTTTGATGAAGGTTCCTGAATCTATCTACATTCTTCCCTCATTAGTCCCTGACTAGGGGAACTCAGAGTGCTCTCATCCTTATCGTGACTAGCTTGGTGTGCGATTTATTCTGCTGGCCGCTTTTCAAATGAGCGAACCGTGAGCTGAGACGTTGCATGCAACGTCTCTACAGGGTGGGACATAACGGGGGTATCTGTGCCGGATTTGGTATAACTTGTCACCATTGCCTAACACCTAACACCCATTGGTGACAAGTTAAGCATTCATAGCAATTTGTCAAGCCCTCTTGCTGCGGGAAAGGAGACAAATCAAGGGGAAGTCTTTTTCTCCTAGCACGAGGAGCTTTGACAACTCCCAAATCTTGGTTTTCTCGTGCTGTTAAATAGGTCACAGGGTCAGTAGCTTTTCCTTGCTCATAGGTTACAGAAAAATGATACAGTCCACGAAAAACCATTTCTACAGAAATGTTATCTAAAGGCATTGCTAATTCCGCTGCTACTTCATCAGCTAGGTCGATTAAGACCACATAAAAAACCAAGTAGCCCATAATTGTAATTGAATACCGTTGGCTGAACCAGTCCACAAGTAACTTAAACCTAATAAGCGTTTGAGTGTCAAAAAAGTCTCCTCAATTCGCCAGCGCCGAGCATACAAATCTGCTATAATGTAGTGGGGGAAACTTCAGGGTCTAGCACAGAAGTTAAATAACGATACCATGTTGAACCATGTTTTACCTCTACTAAACGTAAGTTAATAATGGGATTACCTTGATAACCTGTTCCCAACCTAATTAGTTGATCATGATGTTGGCTCGACTTACTCAAAGTGCGCAGCGATTCATATTTCGCTTTTCCTTTAAGCCTAGTAATAAAGTCTGATTTACCCAGTATTAATTTCTCAAAAAATCGAAAGTTCCAAAACCCTCTATCCACTATGAGTAGCGTTTTTGCCGGTATCAATTCTAATAGCTTGGGTACAAAGTTACTCTCATTAGCGTAAGGCTCAGATTTAAACCAGGTCTCCACCGGAAAGCGAGTTTCTAAATCTACTACAGCACAGATTCTGCCTCCTAATTGACCCAAAGGTACTGTTTCTAGACTTTTGAGCTTGCGAAATAAGGCTTCTAATGTTGAAGCATCCACTATCCACAAACGTTCAAAATATTTTCTGGCTCTTTTAGAACTTACTGAACTTTCTGTTTTTCTTTGCTGCCAACGGTCGTTCAACTCTACTAGTAAATCTTTTAAGACTTTTTCAAACAATGATGCCGGAAAACTTAATAATCTTTGAGACAAGGCTTGTTGAGATACTTTCACGGCTTTAGCCCACAGCAAGTTTTCTCTGGCTAGCATTCGATTGAGCTCTCTTACTGATGGTACTTGTCTCCACAATAAACTCAATACTACTGCCAACATCAATGGTAAGCTTAAAATCCTACTCCTCATCTCTAATGAGCGATAGTAAGCTAATTGATTGTACACGCAAGGTTTAACTAAATCTTCTAGTTGTTTTGCTATTAGTGAGTTATCTATATTCGGCTGGTTTCGCCGTCTGGTGTGGTCTCTAATGCTTTTCTGCGAGTGAGCCATTCGTTTTCTCCCTTTGGGTTTATCGGGATACTTCAGTTACTCTAGGGGGAGTAATCGCGTACTTTCGGATTAGCGATCGCGCACTTTCGGATTAGCGATCGCGCACTTTCGGATTAGCGATCGCGCACTTTCGGATTAGCGATCACGCACTTTCGGATTAGCGATCACGTACTTTCGGATTAGCGATCGCGCACTTTTGGATTAGCAATCGCGTACTTTCGGATTAGCGATCGCGTACTTTCGGATTAGCGATCGCGTACTTTCGGATTAGCGATCACGCACTTTTGGATTAGCGATCACGCTTCCGTGAAAGTGAGTCGCCAATCAATGGAAAGACACATAATATGCTTACATAGTCAAGGATACAGCATTTTCTATAAAGGGCTTGACAAATTGCTATGAATGCTTAACTTGTCACCATTGCCTAATACCTAATCATTTCCTGCATGTTCAAACTCATAAACGTAAAACAGCCGACTTAATTTGTGCAATAAGTAGCCTATGGTTGCTAGAATAATTGAGCCTGCGATCGCAATCCAGAATCCGGTTGGAGGTATCACCGTTAAGGGAGATATCTTGCTCAAATCTACAGCCGTTGCCATTTTAAAGGCGACAGTCCGCTCATCGATAATAATGCCGAGCAATAAACAGACTAAAGCTCCAAAATAACTTAATACTTTAAGAAGATTGATTTTTCTCAGAGCCTGTTGACAAACAGCACAATCTTTGGTATGAGTTGTCCAGACATCAAAAAGCTGCCGCTTATCTGACTCTGTCTGAGGTAGCTGAGCATCACATTCTGAATCCCAAGGGATGTTACCTCCTGCTCTCGTTTTCAACCACTGACGAAAGGTTATGACCATTTTATCTTGAGGATTGGGAGTATACACTGCCTCAAGCCAGCCTTGCTGTTGCCGTCGAGCCAGATTTTTTTCTTGGTAGTGAAGAAAGACTAGGTCTTGATGCAAAAATAGTGAAGCTAGCACATGACCTAACCAAGCTGGCATGGGTAAGGCAAAAAATCCTAACCCTGGTGGTGCTTTTCCTGCTTCGTTTTTGACTAAAACTTGACAACCAATATGACGACACCAACCAGGACGAGTCGGAGTGGCATATAAAGCGAGAATCAGCATCCCACCATCCTGATATTTAGTAGTAATTCTCATATGACAGGGAGGTTGAAAGTCATGAGCGGCTTCGGCTAATGTTTCATTAGTAGGGTTAACAGCAAAGGCAAATCCTTCTTGAGTGGATATCTCCCTCAGACTAGGCATATCGTAATATTTAGCATCTTCATAACGACTGCCCATAATACCGTGATGGGATACCGGTACATGAGCCGGATCGGCAATATTTTCCATGAAAAAGTCCCAACCATAGGGTAAGTCACGGATATTCCAAAATAGCTTGACTACTTGCTCTGAATCTGACTCTAGTTCCGGAATTAAACGGGGTTTTCTTAACTGACTTTCCTGCTGAGCCTGTGGTCCTGATTCTGCCCATACCCATAGTAAACCCTGGCATTCTTGAGTGGGATAGGCAACAGCAGATGATTTGGAATTCGAGCAGTGTTTAACTTCTGTTTGCTGATTATAGGATTGAGGAATGCTCACACAATTTCCTTGACCATCAAAACGCCAAGCGTGGTAGGCACACAATAAAGTACCATCAGATTCGACACGTCCTTCCGAAAGAGGAACTAATCGATGGGGACAATAATTGGCAAAACAACGCCATTTACCAACTCCATCACGCCATAGTACCAACTCTTTTCCGAGTAACTGTATACCATGAGGACGAGATGGATCGAGGAATTCAACAACCGCTAATGGATACCACTGCTTAGTCCATTGAAATGTTTCTTCTTGTTTAAGTTGTAAATTAGCTAAATTGGCTTCAATAGTCATCGTTTTTTAGGGAAAAGGGAGTAGGGAGACAAGGAGGACAAGGAAGATGGGGATACAACACAAAAAATCTATATCTACTCATCACTCATCACTCATTACTCATTACTCATTACTTCGTATTCCATCATTTTAGTGGAATAAGTAGGTTGGGTGAAGCGGTAGCGTAACCCAACATTGGAGAAGGTTTCGTTGGGTTTCACTTCGTTACACCCAACCTACATTTTTAGGTGTGTCGCGCCACCACCACCTAACACCTAACACTGCTTCCTCATCCAAACAGCAAGAACCCCCATAAAGAACAACCCCATTCCTCCAGCTACAGGATTACCATCAACACCAGT
>JAAHGR010000600.1 GCA_010672425.1 Symploca sp. SIO2E6 | reverse complement strand
GGCGCTCATTACTCATTACTCATTACTTATTACTCATTACTCATCACTCATTACTCATCACTCATTACTCATTACTCATTACTCATCACTCATTACTCATTACTCATTACTCATTACTCATTACTCATTACTCATTACTCATTACTCATTACTCATTACTAGCGATCGCTACCTTATACACTTTCCCTTCCTGCTTTACTTGTAGAGCACTACAAGAGTGTAAAAGTTTTACAAATTTAACCTTTAACTGTAACCGAGTGATAGTTTCCTTGATGTTTTGATCATATCGCATGTTAAATTCAGTTGCTATTCTACTGAGATCAATATAGCTTTCTGGAGATTGAGCGGTTAAGGATTTCACAATCTTGACAATAGACTGTTCTAAATCTGCCCTAGAGTTAATGGTAAATGAAGCTGTATCTTGAGTGGTTATTGCTGTTGGCTGAGTTGAGGGATTGGCTGCTGCCTCAGCCGATGGGAGTTGAGGAAAAACGGTTATATAGATTTCCGATTGCTCTGGAGGTTGATGAATAACAAATTGAGCTGGGTATTTCAGAAAAAGATCCCTGGCTCTTTTCCCTAGTAAATGACCAGCCACTACTTGAGTTATCGCTATATTATACTTATTTTTGTATAGCTGAGAGAGTTTTGAGAGCCTTACCCAGTTATGGTGGTGATTGTTTTGCTCCGCTGTAATAATCTCTTGTAGTTGAGAGATAAACTTGTCCAGAGAGGGAATTTCTACTTGAGGTAGTAGGGAATGAGTTTGGGAGTGACTATTCTGGCGATTTAACACTCTGATCTTAGGCCCTTGCTTGCAGACGGAATACACGGTTAATCCATGAGTCTGAAGGGTGTTGCACAGATGAGTTAATACTTTGTCCGAAGAACAGACGAAAACTTCTCTAGCAGTAGGATAATGGACAAAAATTGAGGAACCAACGGTTGCCATTTTGACATCAGCACTATCTTTGCCAGCCGGTACATGAATGAGTTCGTAACCTCGTCTGTGCAATTCAGCATCCTGTTTACCCATAGTGCGCCAGTTAGCAAAGGCAATTTTGATTTGCAAGGGATAGCGACAAACTCCCACCAGAAAATTTTCCGTATCGGGGTCAAGTTGTAAGTTTTCTGCATCCAGCAACAAGATAGCGATTCCTTCATCTTTCTTGAAAGCGGGGTCAATTTCTTGAACTTCTTCAGGCAGTATTGGTAATGGTGGTTTAACATCCCCGTTACTACCATTATTATCGGTAAAGAGCTTCTGCCTTTTGCCTTCTGCCTTCTCCCTTCCTTGAGAACTAGTAGCGGAATTATCGTCTGCTACTAAGTACTGAGTTGAGGCACGAATTTTGGCCATCAAGTTACCGAAACTTGGTGATTGGAAATAGTTAGGAGTTAGCAGAATTTGCAGAAACTTTTGCACATTACGCAAAAGTGTTGGTTGGTTTGCTGCCTGATTGAGTCCTTCCTGGAGTTTCCCTAACAAAGTAGCCTGATGACGGGGAGTCTGCAAGAGAACATTCCTGTACTTTTCCTTGAGTAACTCAGGATGCTGCTCTTGGATTTCCAGGATGGTTTGGTAGATATAGAGACAGATGCTATGAATAACTTTAGAATGATCTGTCTTGGTTTCGCTGTCGTTATCTGGCATAATAATATTCTACCTCCTGCCTCGGAGCCTCCTGTTTCTCGATAGCTCGCCTCCAATTCCCCATTCCCAATTCCCTATTCCCTAGTCTATCGAGAGTAATTACCAAATTTTGCTTAAATCCAGCACAAATCCAGGTAATATTGACTCACCACTAACAGTAGCCGGATTATCCAAACATTCTACAGCTACTCCCGGACGATAGATGTAAACTTGCCGACTTTTGCGGTCAATCAGCCACCCTAACAGGGTTCCATTGTCAATATACTCCTGCATTTTAGTTTTGAGCGGTTCTAAATTATCAGAAGGGGAGCGTATTTCTACCACAAACTCAGGACAGATGGGGGCAAATTTTTTCCGTTGTTCGGGAGTTAGGGTATTCCACCGCGTTAGCTTCACCCATGCGGCATCAGGAGAGCGCTCTGCACCATTGGGAAGCTGAAAACCTGTGCTAGAGTCAAACCCAATCCCCGTACCATCAGTATCAGTCCAATTCGCCAACTGCTGAATCAATTTGAAATTCCGATTTCCGGTTTCAGAGCCAGTGGGTGACATAATCAGCAATTCTCCAGTAGTAGTGCGCTCAATGCGCAAGTCACGATTAATTTGACAGAATTCAAAGAACTCCTCATTTGTCAGATTAATTATCGGGTGTAAGTGCAACACCACAGGAGAATTTTCTACTTGAGTCATCGTCATGGCACACATCCAAAGCTATTATCGCTCATATTCCAACGATACTAGTTCCAAGGCAGTCCCCGTGAAAAAATTTTCACCACCATGCATGAAAATTCCTTTCTCCGCGTCCCCGCGTCCCCGTGTCTATTTTAAGGAGATTGCCAGCTGTGCTCAATATACTGATACACTTGTTCTAATTAACTCCATTATATATAATAATAACTTACCATTGCTACAAAAGAGCTATGCTAACGCAAGAATCAGTGCAATTAGAACTATTCAAAATCAGCAATTTACAAGTATTGTCTGGTGGGGCAAGGTTTAACTTTGTTGATTTATTTTCTGGAATTGGAGGATTCAGGATTCCCCTAGAAGAGTTAGGGGGAAGATGTTTAGGATACTCAGAAATCGACAAGAATGCAATTCAGGTATACCGGCAAAATTTCATTGGCCATAATAATCACTACGAAATTGAGCTAGGTAACATTGAAAATATACCAGAACTTCCAGAGCATACCGATTTGGTTGTGGGAGGTGTTCCTTGCCAACCTTGGTCTGTTGCCGGAAAATTGAAAGGGTTTGAAGATCCCAGGGGCAAGTTATGGTTTGATGTCATCCGATTGTTAAAGGCAAATCAGCCCAAATCCTTTATCTTTGAAAATGTCCGAGGTTTAGCCAATCCTACAAATAAACAAAGTTTTAATTACTTATTGGAACAATTGACAAAAATCAACTATTGTGTCAAATGGCAGGTGATCAATTCTTACGACTTTGGAGTTCCTCAGAGTAGGGAGAGAGTATTTATTGTCGGCATAAGAGATGATTTAGAAAATTGCGATCGATATCAGTTTCCCCAACCACTGCATTATAAGCCTAAACTTCTAGATGTGATTGAGGATATTAAAAATTGTCAACCCATTGATAAAGCTAAATTAGATCCGGAAACACTTTTTGGAGACCAGATACCTCCATCTCGAAATCGGTTTCAGAAAGATGATGAACTTAACGATTTTTTCGTTTTCTCAGACCTGCGTAACGGTCATACCACTATCCATTCTTGGGATTTGATCAGAACAACGAAGAGGGAGAAATTAATTTGCTTGACAATCCTTAAAAATAGACGAAGAAAAAAGTACGGAGATAAAGATGGCAATCCCTTATCTCTTAAAGACCTTGCTGAACTTATACCTCAATTAAGACAGGAAGAAATTCATCAACTTATCAACAAAAAAATTCTGCGTCCAGTAATTGATGGAGCAAATTATAAATATGAATTCGTTAATTCTAAAAACAGTTCTGGTATTAATAATATATATAGAGTTTTCTTGCCAAATTCAGATATGATACCCACATTAACGGCTACAGGAACAAAAGACTATATAGCAAGGGAAACAATATATGCCGAATGTCCAGAAGAGTATAAGAAAATCTTTTTACAAAAAATATACAGACCAGGAAAAATAAAACCAATTACTGCTCAAGATGCCTGTAGGCTTCAGGGTTTTCCACAATGGTTCAAATTCCACGAAAACGAATATATTGCCAAGAAACAATTTGGAAATGCTGTCTCTATATCTGTTGTGTATCATGTAGCTAAAAATTTAATAAAGGCTCTAAATTTTGTATAGATATCAATCAAATATATTATTTTAACTATCATAGAAAATGTCATGGAACTCCTCGTGAAAATTTTCATCTCTTAGTTCTTCAAATAAAGATGTGAAAATACTAGATGTATCCTTATATCCCGAACAAAAATCCCAAAACTCGTTTTCTACAAAAATATCACAATCTGGATCTAAATGAGTTGCAATTTTACTTTTCTGCTTCTTATACCAATCTTCTGGAAAATGGTTAAAAGTAAATGCAATACGTGCTTTCAGTTGTACTGTCGGATCTTTGGCAAACCTATATGCATACCAATGAAGTAGTTGTCGATTATATCGAGAAAAATCACCTACATTAGCTTGAGACGATTTCAAATCAAATATATACTCAATAACGTTTTTCTTTAAATAGAGATCGATACCCATACCTTTCGGAGGAGCAACAAAACTCAAATTGTCACGATCTATATTTTGAGAAGCTTGCCTAAGTTGAGCAATACATTCATCTGTACTTACCAGATGTCCATTTGATCTACTATTAATAAGCCTCTGCAACGTTGAATTAAGCTTATTAGGAAAAGGCTGAGGCATTAAAATTTGTTTGTCAGGTATAATCTCAAAGCCATTATTTACAGCTAACTCCCTAGCCATTACTTCCCAAACAGTAGTACCCATACTCGTCTCTAAACCACCAATTAATGAACGGATACGTCTTTCTTGTGGAAAGAGAATGTCAAGTATATTAGAAGTTGAAATTCCCTCTTCGATCTTTCTTTTGAAAAAGTTTCTAATGGAGTCTGTTAAAACTTTTTTTAGCTTATCTTTAAGTTCTTTTTTCATGAAATTTTCAACAAAAATAGCGACAGCCTTGGACTATACAGCACTTACCGCTGTTACGAGGTACAGTAAAAACGACTAGGAAGAAATCTATCCAATCTTGACAACTGATTCAGGTGTACCTCATTGCAGCGGTTACCGCTGTAAAGCCTTGGGA
>JAAHGR010000060.1 GCA_010672425.1 Symploca sp. SIO2E6 | reverse complement strand
TTGATGCCAATTCTCCACCTGCCTGGGTAACACATAATCCCGCCTCAGTGAGAATGCGCCGCAAATCCTCAGTTTCGTGTTCGGTAAGATCCAAATTAAGCTGTTGAGGACGCTGCTGAGTAAGTACAAATATTTTTTACAGAGTTTGTATAAATATCAATTATCACTAGATTCTTTTGAGATATGGGCTTATAGAGCAAAACAAATTGGTCTTCTTCATATCACTGAGTTTTATCCCGACCCGTCTTTTCATGGAAAAGACGATCCATATATAAATTTAGAGAATCGAGACAAAATTGTCTTAGCTTCAGCAGTGGTTCTTGAATCTCCACTAATTACTTCAGATGGAAAGATAAAGGAATATGTTGAAAAATATAAAAACATCATTCCCGCTATTATCTGCTGAAGTGCGATCGCACTGTTGCTCGCTTGACTTTGACCAATTTTTCTGGTATGGACTAGCTAACTCTCGCTCAATGTTATTTAAGTTTTCAGAGATCAGGGAGTAGGGAGTCAATACTGCTCGGTCATCGTTCCACTTCTTCTCCCCCAGTTCCTCCAGCTCCCTCAGCTCTGAGGTGCTGATGGCTGATCGCTACCCTTCTATCCACCCAATTGCTATGCTCAATGAGTATTATTACGTTATTGTAGCTATTATAGTAATGTTAAGAATTCGTTAATTTTGTTGAGTAACTCAAAGTTTATCAGCTTTGATACTAGTCTCACTGACTTACTGCCATTATCAGGAGCAAGCATCAGTTATGATTCCTAGCCAGTCCTTTCCCTCTGACAAGTATCCAAAATCTTATAATGAAGCATATTCACAGCAACCAGATAAGCCAGAGGAAGCCTGTGGAGTCTTTGGCATCTACGCACCAGGAGAGAAGGTTGCCAAGCTGACATATTTCGGTTTATTTGCCCTACAGCACCGAGGTCAAGAATCAGCAGGCATTGCCACCTTTGAAGGCAACAAGGTGCATTTACATAAAGACATGGGTTTAGTATCCCAGGTTTTCAACGAAGAAAATTTGACTCAGATGCCAGGGAAGATGGGAGTTGGTCATACCCGTTACTCTACCACCGGCTCTAGCCACATCGCCAATGCCCAACCAGCAGTAGTGGAAACTCGCCTTGGTCCTCTAGCTTTGGCTCACAATGGTAACTTAGTGAATGCTCCTGAACTCCGTGAGGATTTGCTGCGTCGTAATTGTAACTTTCTCACCACAACTGACTCGGAATTGATTGCTCTGGCAATTGGCGAAGAAGTTAACAGAGGCAAAGAATGGTTAGAAGCAGCCATCAGTTCCTTTCACCGCTGTACAGGAGCCTTTAGCTTGGTGATTGGCACACCCGCAGGTTTAATGGGTGTCCGTGATCCTAACGGTATTCGACCTCTAGTTATCGGTACTATAGATGGTAATCCTCAACGCTACGTCTTGGCTTCTGAAACCTGTGCCTTAGACATTATCGGTGCTGAATATTTGCGGGATGTAGAACCAGGAGAATTAGTCTGGATTAACAATGCAGGTATGGCTTCCTTCGATTGGAGCAAAAAGCCAGAACGGAAACTGTGCGTTTTTGAGATGATTTACTTTTCTCGACCCGATAGCGTTGTGCATGATGAAACTCTGTATAGTTATCGTTTGCGGTTAGGACATCAGCTGGCGCAAGAATCCTCAGTTGAGGCTGATATTGTCATCGCAGTGCCTGACTCCGGTGTACCCGCCGCTATTGGTTTTTCGAGATCCTCTGGGATTCCTTATGGTGAAGGACTAATAAAAAATCGCTACGTTGGTCGTACTTTTATCCAACCCACCCAAAGTATGCGAGAATCTGGTATCCGGATGAAGCTCAATCCTTTAAAAGATGTCTTAGGTGGTAAACGAGTGGTACTCATAGATGATTCCATTGTCCGAGGTACTACCAGCCGGAAAATTATTACAGCCTTACGGAATGCTGGTGCTGCGGAGGTACATATGCGAGTATCCTCACCACCAGTAACTCACCCTTGCTTCTATGGTATCGATACCGACAATCAAAGCCAGCTGATTGCTGCTACCAAGTCAGTCTCAGAAATTGCCCAACAGATTGGTGTAGATTCTTTGGCTTATCTGAGTTGGGAAGGCATGATGAAAGCTACTGGTGTAACCTCCAACAGTTTCTGTTCTGCCTGTTTTACTGGCAATTATCCCATTCCTTTGTCAGAAACTCTCAAACGTTCCAAGCTGATGTTGGAAGAGGTTGGGGTTTAATTTTTCAAGGGAACAGGGAATAGGGAGTAGACAACAAAAGGAAGATATTTATACTTACCTATTCCCAATTCCCAATTCCCAATTCCCAATTCCCAATTCCCAATTCCCAATTCCCAATTCCCAATTCCCAATTCTCAATACTTAGCGATCGCTCATCACTCAAAATCCTTAACCTCACCTTCAAGCAATCCTATCAAGTAATTGCCGACGCTTTTGCTCAAACTCATACTCAGACAATAACCCCTCCTGACGTAAGCTATCCAATTGTCGTAGAGCATCAGCTACTGCTCCCACTTGCGCAGGGTCAACTACAGGTACTTGATCAGTATTCTCTATAGTTTCAGGTAACAAACCATCGTTAAATTTGCGGTTAAACTCATCTTGACCTTGACCCAAATACCAAGCGCCTTCAATAACACTAGCAATCTTAGGAATAGGAGTCCACGACAGTAGCAAGTATAGTACCCCCCACAATGGTTGTCCCAGATAAAACTTGTGGAATCCGGAAATGGGTAGCACTATCCCACTGAAGGCTAGTAAAGCTGCAACTCTTCTACTCTTTGGTTTGCTTAACATCATTCTTACCCAGTCCCAATAACTCCTTGCACAACAACCAGCAATCATCCTTCCATGATAATCGGCACTTGAGCACCTCAGCCTGCTTTAACTGGCAAGATGCCAGTTCCACAATCGATTATCATGGGTTTTATCTTGGGCACAAAAATTGCCTACAGGCAATATAGGTCTTAATCACAATGACAGAGAAACTTTTGCAGCATCAGAAAGAGGAGATTCCCTTGGTGATGCACCAGTCTAAATCGAAGTTCCCCTTCTCCTGGCAGGGAAATTTTTCCCTACTAATGTACTTTTATATGTACCTGCCTATCCTAGTACTGACGTTTTATAGCTTCAATGATTCTGCTTATAGCGCTAATTGGCAGGGATTTACCCTCAAGTGGTACATCAGGCTGTTACAGGACTCCCGTATTGGTAGTTCACTGTTCAATAGTCTGCAAGTGGCTGGTTGGGCAGTCCTCATTGCTGCGGTCATTGGTACGATGATGTCTGTCGGTTTAGCCCGTTACCATTTTAGAGGGAAAACCTTGTATCAAGGGGCTTCCTATTTACCACTGATCGTACCAGACATTGCGATCGCGGTCTCTACCTTAGTTTTTCTGGCAGTTGTCGGTACTCCTCTGAGTTTGTGGACAATTGTAGCAGCTCATGTGGTATTCTGTCTTGCCTATGTTGCCATTGTCGTCTCCTCCCGAATTTCTAGTCTTGACCCTCACTTAGAAGAAGCTGCCCTCGATTTAGGAGCAACCCCAGCTCAAGCTTTTATCCAAGTCCTCTTACCGGAATTGATGCCAGCTATTATCGCTGGTTGTTTGCTATCCTTTGTCCTGAGCATGGACGATTTACTCATTGCCAGTTTTACTGCTGGTACTGGTGCCACGACTCTACCAATGGAAATCTTTAGCCGTATTCGCACCGGCGTAAAACCGGATATCAACGCCTTGAGTGTCCTACTTATCCTAGGCTCTGGGTTAGTTGCCTTCCTGGCTGAATCCCTCCGTTATCGGAGTGAACAGAAACGCTTTGAATAGTTGTTTGTTGTTTGTTGTTTGTTGTTTGTTGTTTGTTGTTTGGGAATTGGGAATTGGGAATTGGGAATTGGGAATTGGGAATGGGAATTGGGAATGGGAATTGGGAATGTCTCCCCGTCTCCCTTGTCTCCCCGTCTCCCTTGTCTTCCTTGTCTCCTCATCCCCTCATCTCCCCATCTCCCCATCTCCCCATCCGGCGTATTACCTTACCGGCACAACCAATACTGGTACTGTTCGCTCTGAGGTAGAGGAAGTAGCTGGTGTTTGATTGCTAGTTTCAGTTGCTTCTGTGGTAGGAGCCTCTATACCAGATTGGGGCTCAAAAATCAATTCCCTGACTGGTTCATCTATTGGTTCATCTAGTTCATCAGTAGGTGGTAGTAGTTCAGGAATAGTATTTGGTTGGGTTACAGTACCTTCTGCTGAATCATAGGTAAGATAAAAGTGACCTAATACCCTTCCTTGATAAGTCCTTTTGGTAAATCGCCAACCGGGATCGAGAAAAATCTTCTCGTTTCCAGTGGCGTAACCTCGGGTTCGACCAACCTCAATCCTTTTCAGACCACGCCCAGCCCAGGGTCGAGGGATACCAGCTAGCACAATTTCTCCCTCACGCTCAAGTAATGTGAGCAAATAATCGGAGCCTAAGTCTTGATCATCCATACGGATTGAATAACCGTTACTGTCAGTGCTACGCCGACAAATACCCGTGAAGTCAAAAGTCCTTAGTAGAGTATCTACAAGGACTGGACGATTAAGGCTCTCACTACTCTTTTCACTCCAACAAGCTCGTTGGTCGGAAATCTGTTCTACAATTAGTAGTTTATGTTTACCGTCCTTGTGTTCAACTGCTACGGCGATGACGTCATTAGGATCAACCTCTGTTTTCTGAAAAATGTTAGCATTGGCTGGACTAAAACCACCAATTGTGATACAGGAAGCTGTAGCGATAACAGCAGCTTGCAGCCATTTAGCAATTTTCATGATCTAAACAATAAACTCAACTTCTACATCCCAAATAGACGATAATGTATCAAAATTAGCTCCCTTAATCAACCAAAAATTTTAAAAATCAACATATCACAAAATTATTTTAATTTTTTTTTAAGGAACTGCCTTGGAGCCTTGAAGTCCTCTTTCCTCGCCTCCTGCCTCCTGCCTTGCAGCCTCCTGCCTTCTGTCTCCTGCCTCCGAGCCTTGTTTCTCGATAGTATTCACAGATGGTTTATAATGTCAGACAATATCTTGATATTTTTGTGGTTGTGGATCCCTGCTTCTTGTTCTTGAAGCCCTACAAAACAACAGTTGCTGCTCAGGATGCCGTTGCTACCAATGCACCGGACATCAAGATTCGCACGGCTCAAGCTCAGGATCTGAGCCAACTAGCGGATATCCTGGCGGATAGCTTTCACCCTCCGACTGGCATGATGCGCTGGGCTCAGCCTATATTACGGTTAGGGATTTATGAGGATTTGCGTCATCGAGTGCGATCGCATTCTGACCATTACCTGTGTTTAGTTGCCGTTTCCCAGGTTTCTAGCCTCACCAATACTGATGAAGAAATTGCAGGTACTGTAGAAATAGCCGTCCGTTCTTCCCCTTCTTGGCAACCTCAGGTATCCAAATGTGTCTACATTTCTAATCTCGCAGTTAGCCAGTCTTGTCGCCGACAGGGAGTTGCGAAACAATTGCTTCTAGCTTGCGATTGCACTGCCAAAGAATGGGGATTTCACCAGCTTTCCCTCCATGTACTGGAAAACAATTATCAAGCACGACAGCTTTATCTCAAAACAGGATATCAATTGTGCAAAGTTGAACCTAGTTACGGTATGTGGAAGCTATTAAGGCGTCCTAAACGTTTGTTATTGCAAAAGAATCTGGCAACTACTTAGGGCTTGGAAGAATAAGTAAGAAGTAACAAGTAAAAAGTAACAAGTAAGAAGGAATGAAGAATTTATCCCAGTTTTGAGCACTTGCATCCTCCAAGGTTACCCAGGGATTTCCCCTGAAGGTTTTAGGTGGTAGATAGAGAGTAATAGTTATCCTTTTTGATTCCAGGTAACATACCATAAAAGATTAGCTAACTCTCAAAGCTATAGTAGCATGACACAGCCCAGCCTGAACCCCAGCAATAAGAATAGTCAAAATTCTCAAGCCTTGAGTATCCTCACACAACTGCATGATCAACAGCTGTTGATTGTCAGTCAGCGTCGGAATGGCTTAATTCTCTATAAGCGCTATCACGCGGAATTTGCAGGGCCAGGTGCAGCAGTAGGGGGACTATTTGATCTTGATTGTCAGCAAGTGCTACCGGTAGGGAATCTCTCTTTGCTCTCTCCTAAATCATCAGAGGAACGACAGAGATCTTATGCACTTCGTATGCAGTGGATTAAACTAATTAAGCAAATTACCAGTAAGCCGGTACCCTTGCAACGTGCTCAGAAAATCCTGGAACAGTTTGAAGGCTTTAACTTTAAAGCTGAGACGATTGCCGAACTACCAGATGAAGCATTTGCGCTTTTAGTTGGCGTTTTACCCCATACAATCAGACAGGTACGTGCCTATCATCGGAGGCGGTGAGATGGGGAGATGGGGGGATGAGGAGATGGGGGGATGGGGGGGAATGGGAAGATTGGGAGGACAAGGAGGACAAGGAAGACATTCTCAATTCTCAATTCTCAATTCTCAATTCTCAATTCTCAATTCTCAATTCTCAATTCCAAAGTAATTACCGTAACCTCTGGTGGGCAAAAAAAGCGTCCTGGGGCATAAGTTCCTAAACCGCGATTAACATAAAGTTGGTTTGTGCCTATCTGATACATTCCCTTTGACCATTGCCAACGTTCGACAATACGGGAACAGTCATTTACTAAAGGTATCCAGCACCTTATCGATTTGGGCAAAGAACGCCCAAGCATGTGCAACAATTTTGGGGCTGGTCCGAATCCTGGTATGATAATTTGACCACCATGAGTATGGCCAGATAATTGTAAGTCTACCCGCCATTGTTGCAACAATTCGGCAGTGTCAGGATTATGTGCTAAAACAATGCGGGGAGTATGGGGAGTAAGCTGGTTCATTGTTGGTGCAGGATTGAACTCCGGAGAGAACAAATCTGCTAGTCCCACGAGAGGTAATCCTTGACCAAGGGGATAAGCTACCTCATTCCATAAAACTTTGATCCCAATGCTCGTTAGGGCATCAATAACTCGTACTTTAGAATAATGGTAATATAGATCATGGTTGCCTAGTATTGCGTAGATACCAAAACGACTTTGCAGGTACTTGAGCCGTTGTGCCAACTGGTCAATTGGTGCGGGGTTGTCGGTTACGTAGTCGCCGGTTAAAACAATTAAATCAGGTTCAGCCTGATTAGTAGCTGCGATCGCTTGAGCTAACATTTTTTCCGATAGTCGCCAGCCGTCGTAATGTAAATCAGAAAGCTGTACCAATTTTGTGCCTTGTAACTCTGTTGGTAAATTCGCGATCGCGACCTTAACCTGTTCAACACATAACGAGCCAGAAAATATCGAGTGCATAAGCCAAGTTCAGGGTTTGGGGTTCAGGGTTCGGAGTTTGGAGTTCAAAATACTTGCACCTTTATGGGAAGTTCCCTAAAACCTAACACCTACTACCTACCACCTACCACCTAAACCATGGCCTACAGTGATTTTAAAACCTTGTTGAAAGTCACAACTACTTTTGAGCTAACACTTGAGGAAAAACAGCATCTTTTCACAGAACTTGAGCCAAGAGAACCTAGCGACTATCTCCAAAGAACACTTAATGAGTATGTACCATTAGCCAACGCCATTAATACAGAAAAAGCTCGTTCTGAGTTAATTATTTCTCCAATTCTTCTCGAAGTGAGACGCATGTTTGGCTTTAAAGTCGGCTTTTTCTCCGGCACTGATTTTACCGTAGATCCGGCAGTTGGGCTGAATGGATACTGTGATTATATTCTCACTGCTTCTAGAGAAATGTATGAAATACACTCACCTGTGGTAACGTTAGTAGAAGCAAAAAACGAAAATATTAAGGGAGGACTCGGACAATGTATTGCAGAAATGGTAGCTGCTCAAAGGTTTAATCAGCAACAGGGAAATGAGGTGACAAATATTTATGGGGCAGTTACCACCGGCACTGCCTGGAAGTTTCTGAAACTTAGATCTCAAATGGTTTTCATTGATTTGAGTGATTACTATATCAAGGAAGTTGATAAAATTTTAGGGATTTTAGCTTATCCTTTTTCGGAATTGAAAATGTAATCATTGGCTGCAATCGACTTATGCAGCAAGCGACCCGTTACTCATTACTCATTACTCATTACTCATTACTCATTACTCATTACTCATTACTCATTACTCATTACTCATTACTCATTACTCATTACTCATTACTCATTACTCATTCAGCAATCCCTATGTAGTGATACTCTAAATCCCATAACCTGCTCTTAAAATCTGACTTGCAGTCAACTTAAAATCCGTTAAAATGCTTGATTGTACAATATCATCCCCTTCAAATATTTCCTCTTCATATAATCCATCAACTAATGTTAGAACCGTCACTTTTGCTTTACCCGGATCTACGATCCAATATTCTGAAATTCCTCGAGCTGCATACTCAGAACGCTTATAGCGGTAGTCCCGATCTTCATTAACTTTGCCTGGAGAAACAACTTCAACAACTAGGGCAGGAGAAGGCATATCTGGAGTAATTGTTGCCCGTTTGCCTCCTATGGCAGTAAAAAGCTCCTCGGTTAAAACCATCAAATCCGGCAAACGTACTCGAACACGGCTACCCGTTACAACAATTTCTGTGTCCTTGTGACGAATTAAATGCAAGGACACGAATTGAAGAAACTCTGATAGAAAATAAAGCGCAATTAAATTATTTCGATCAGTCTCTGGAGGCATTTCTATCAGTTGACCATCTACTAATTCATATCGGATATCTGTATGATTCTCAAGAGTAAGATATTCTTCAAGGGTAAGTTTTTGAACTGTAGCTACCATAGAACTCACTCTCAATAAACTCTCTTATGGAACTTATGTGTTACTCATGATATCTATTATAAGCCATATAGCAGCCAGAACAGATAAACACTCCCTACCACCTACCGCTATCAGCTTTTTGAACGATTTTATGATATGATTTTATCATGGGAAAATGTGCGCACATATATATGAAGGTCACAAGCAAACAAGTATATGAAGGTCACAAGCGAACAAGATGTTTGCGCTACGCGCTAGCATCGCTTACGCACTACCATTATTCGCGTGTACTTGTTTCTAGCTAGGCACAGCTAAAAATGTAGGTTGGGTCGAGGCAACGAGACCCAACACCTAATGGTGGGCATTATCAGGAAAAATATCCCTACGGATGAAGATTATCGAGAATGCCCACCCTACACCCTCTTAAGCGATCGCACTCTTCGATAATGGGACTGACCAATTACCCATTGAGTGTTCACCAATGTTAATTACACCTGAAGACTGATGTTGGGTTATTCTGTTTCCACAACATTACTGGATTAGTTGCCATTCACGAGCATCAACAAATTGAGACAAATGTCCTACATTAGTCGTAGCAACGATAACTTCATTTCCTTCCTCCGCTACTAGTGTAGCCTGAGCTGCCAAAATTACATCCCCATCAAGTGCTTTGGGATCTGCTGTTGGTGTTCCTCTGTTACGTGCTTGAGCCCAAAGTTCAGCTGCTTTAAGCATAACTTCTGTTGTAATCGGACGGTAGGTAATTGGAGCTTTGAGTTGATCGAGTCGTCTAATCCCCGCCACCTTAACTCCTCTAAGCAACTCACGCCGCACTTCATAATCAGCAATTTCAGGCAGCATCACCTCATACCCTTTCAGGGGTAAGTCATCTAGCCAAAGCTTGCACTCTCGGCAAATAGCAGATGAAGTTTTAGGATTTGTCACCATCCCTAGAGGGCCTGTGTCTAATATCACTATCCTACTCATTGGCACAAAGGGCGATTAGAAAGACGATCTTCATCCAACACCTGACGGAGATATTCCCAGGTTTCAGTTTGTTCTTGTTCATCTCCCTCTTCTATCCAAGCCTTGGTTAACTCCTTGAGAGCCTGATGCTGTTGAGCGAGTCGGTTGCTTGCTTGAGTTTCAGTTGCAGATGTTTGTTCCAAAGCATCTGATGAAACTGGCTTCAAGGTAATGCTTTGACGAAATAGGCACAGGATTTGCAGCAAGTTGGGTAAATATTCTTCAGGTGTTTGCTGAATTTCCAGAATCAACTTGGTTAGGACATCGTTGTCTGGGGTAGCAGAGTTGTCCTGGGTCGAGTCCCTTTCGGTACTGTTTGTATTGAGGGAATTAGCTAAATTGGGATCACTCATAATTTTCTGCTTGATCTCGTTTTTCCCCTACAGTAACTAAAAACACGGTGGTGGGCATTAGACGAATGAGAGCGATCGCAAATTTCTTAGGGTGAGCAAATTGCAGATCTTCGACCATTGGACTGATCAATTACCCATTGAGTGCCCACTAATCCAATTTGACTATTCATATCTCTAGATCTAGCATATGCTTGGCAACTTTGGGTTCTTGATTTGACCAAGGCTCCAGTGATGTACCCTTATCAATGCTCTTTTAAGCATTAGTAGCTTAGAGGCAAATATTCAATACGGTCTTGGTATTCATTTGCTAATGCAGTTCCAGCTACCACTATCAGATCCTCCAAAGTCTCACCCATACTCAAACCTGGATTTAAAATAAAAATGCCTGGTATATGTCCTCCAAGATCAAGATGTTCAGTCAAATGGACAGGCATTGATCGCCGATTGTTGGTGACCAACACAAATCCAGTTGTTTCACACCAAACTAAGATTTCTGGATCTAGGGTACCTTTTGGGGGAGCAGCAGGCTCCCCCACTATTCGTACCACCAACTCTGGATATCGCCGCCTCAATTGACGCACATATTCAGGATCAACGTTTTCATCCAATAGATATTTAAGCGTCATTTGAGTAAGTGACAGATGCTTGATTTACCTTCAACTTTTGTAGTCTGAGCCTTCCAGGTGATGGATTCCGACGCTGTTCTGCCAGCATCCGTTCTCCATGCTCAATCCAATCTGTCAAATATTGAGCCACTGCTTGCTGATTATGCAAGTAGTAAAGAATTGTGGCATAAACCTGTTCTAGTGACAATGATGGATAAGTTTGGGCGATTTCTTCAGCCCTGCGGGCACGATAAATATAATCGTACAAAATAGTCTCGATGCCTATACGAGTTCCTTTGAGTCGGATATCATCAGGCCCAAGGATCAGGAAATAATTTTCCAGTTGCATGAAACTAACTATAATCAACCACGATTACAGTTTACCATTTGTGGATGGCAATAAGTCCAACCATTTATTTTGGTTGCAGCTGTTGGAGATTTTTGACAATGCCAACCCTAACACATTGCGATCAAGGTAGTAGCTTGATTTCCCTGTGATATGATTTTATCATGGGAAAATGTAGGCACATATATATCAATGTCAAAAGCGAGCAAGATGTTTGCGCTACGCGCACGCTACGCGAAGGCACTACCATTATTCGCGTGTACTTTTTTCTAGCGTGGCACAGCTAAAAATGTAGGTTGGGTCGAGGTAACGAGACCCAACACTTAATGGTGGGCATTATCAGGAAAAATATCCCTACGGATGAAGATTATCGAGAATGCCCACCCTACACCCTCTTAAGCGATCGCACTTTTTCCTCCCCATCTTCCCTTAACCGAGCAGTATTGTGAGGGAGTTGACTTTGCCGATAGGGAGGAATGATGATACAGACGCGATCGCATGTGAGATAAAATAAGATTTAAGTTATAGTCTTGGGGAGATAGCTATGACTTTAGCATCAGACCCTAGTTAAAACAAAATGGGAATAATCTTAGGGATTCTTGGCTAAATGCTGGCGCAGCAAATCGTGAATAAACCGATATCTCCCACCTACCCTCTGCATCAACGAACGATCTGTGGCGTAGTCTAAAAACCGGGCATAGTTCCAAGGAGCATAGCCATTAGCCCAGAGAACCAACCGCAGGCTCATATGTTGCACGAGAGGTATTCCATTTGTTATTGCTCCCAACCCAAAAGCAACAATTGGAACCATCATTAAGAGACGAGTCCAAACCAAGGGAAGTACGGTTATTGCTTCACCATTCTGTTTAATCCACCAGAATATAATTACAGTCATCAGAGCCACTAAAGGGGCAATAATGAATGAGATAGTTGCTACATTTTTGAGAGAATTCCAAATACCTTGATTGGGGTAATTTTTGCTTTCAATTTCTGGAAAAGCTAGTCCTTCCATCAGACCAAATATCAGCTCTAATATCAACCCATATATTAGCCATACCATCAGCCCAAATTTTAGTCCTAATATTGGCCAGACAATCAGTCCTCCTATCAAACCTAATGTCAAACCTGATATCAGCCGATAAAACAATTTTTGCCTCTCCTTCTTAATCCAATAAGGCTGTACTCTTTCAATCAAAAACTCTGTCTGGTTTTCCTCTATCAACCGCTGCGCCAACCAACTTAACCAGTACATCGTCAGTTCTTCCTCGGGCTTCTTCCCTCTATAAGGCCGACACAGCATCCTACGAATATAAGCCGCAAACAAATATTCCAAGCGCTCCTCAGCAGAAGAAAACTCTTGCCATCGGTCCCAATAAATTTCCTCAGCCGAGAGGACAATAATTGTTAAAAACAAAGGAGTAGTTGCCAACTGTTGTAATTCAGCATCTCCCCTAATCACTTCTGATAATTCGCTATTACCCGTAGTTTGCAAGTATTGCCATACCTGCTCTTCTGTAAAAGGCTGTAATTCCAGAGAATTATTTAACCCCAGTAGTTCTGGGTAAAGGCTATATTCTTCGGAACGACTGCAAACTACTAGAGGATTAGCCCAACCGAAGAGAAATTGATTAATCTTTTCAACACACTTTAGTTGGCGAGGGCCTGCCAACTCATCCAAACCATCC
Source organism: Symploca sp. SIO2E6 (assembly GCA_010672425.1). Classification (GTDB taxonomy): domain Bacteria; phylum Cyanobacteriota; class Cyanobacteriia; order Cyanobacteriales; family Coleofasciculaceae; genus Caldora. The sequence continues at coordinate 8,771 of JAAHGR010000060.1, read as the reverse complement.
AACAAGGGGATTATCTCCTGCTCTGTTACCCATTTCTGGCCAAGGTCTCGGTGTACTCCATACTTAAGTTTAAGTTCTTCGATTAACCAGTCCTGGATACTCTGTTTGTCTTCCTTCCAGGAAGATAAATTCAACAGTACGGGAATGGGGTGTTGGCTGTCCTCTTTTGCCCTGCAGACTAACTCCTGAGCTAATTTTACCAGTAGAGTAGTTTTCCCTGACCCTGGCTTACCTAAGATTAACAGCTTCCCATGAATTTCTCTCTTGTCAAAAAACTCAACAATGTCAGTATCTTCCAACCTGGACTTAGGCTTGGTTCCTGTTTTCAGTTCCATTGCATAACGGGGTTGCACCTGAGCTGGGTCTTGTTCTTTGTCCAAAACAATATAATTGTGGAGGGACTGCCCGAGCCAACCTTTTACATCCTTATCAACCCTGTTTAACAATATAGACTGGTTTTTCTCTCGTTCCCTAGCAGGAGTCTGTACTTGAATCTTTTGCCCCCCAGTTCTGCTAATACCAGGCTGGGAGGCTAGGACTTTGGGGCTGGTATTGATTCAAGTAAAGTCCGTGTATAAGCAGCAGCAACGGCTGCCGCATAAGCTTGCCAATTATCACCTTTGTTTGAGTCGCAATAATCACAAATACCACGTACAACTAAATAGCCAGTTTCATAACTCCAAGTAGCATCAGCTATACCTGAACCTTCCATTTCAACTGCTTTTATCCCAAAATTATCCCGCAATAGATCTCGCTTAAGAGGATTTTTCAACAGGTCGTTAGCCGATGCGATGGGAGCAATAAACACTCGTGGTTCACCATTTCTTCGTTTAGAGTCTTGAGGGTGTTTAACTATTTGCTTAGGCTCAGTTGAACTTACAAGAATATCAGTTTCAATTGAAGGGCGTTGTTCACCTTCTGGTAAAAGTGCTTTATCAATAAAATCAAGCCAAGGCTTGTCTCCCATCAATTCATTTGCTTGAAGAAGTCTAACTCCTTCTATTAAGGAAGCACTAGGGGGTCTAGGTGGATGTCTGTAAATCTTTTCTGTAATTGTTTCCTTAACAAGGTCGTATTGAATAACACCTTTTTCATTAGAGATAACCAGATCGCCAAGACGAACATGATCATCTGGTTTTTCTGGATGAGGAACACCACCGGCAATTCCTACCATAATGATTGACTCAAGATCGGGAAAATGATTAAGAAGAAGTGAAGCTCGAATTGCAGCTATATTGTTCCCCATTGATGCTAGACAAAGAACTACAGTATGTTTTCCTTCATCACTTGTAGGAACTTCTCCCAGAAGATATCGCCGACCAGCACCTTGTCCTGGAAAGGAAATATCCTTGGTATTTTCAAGTATTTTGTTTACTGCTGCATATTCTTTAGGCAGGGCTGTAATGATTCCAATTTTTGGTTTTGTTTTACTATCGGATTGAGTGAACGAAATATGAGGTGGGATTTCCATTCTCCGCGTCTCTGCATCCCCGCATCCCCGCGTCTGCTGACTCGTTTCCCTACCCCTTTTTTCGCTCACCCTATCGGATGAAGGTGAAGCAGAAAAATTTTGCTTGCGTTGGCGAGGAGGGAGATCCTTTCGCGAACCCAGTTCATTTTTGGGAGTGCTGGGTTGACTAGTCAGTTTGCGGTATAAGGCTTCGTAACCTTCTTCCGTATTTAAGCAATAGTAATGAGTTCTTTGTAGAGCTGTGGGAATATGTCCTGGCTTCCCATTCTCCAACAGTACGGGAATGAACTTGCTACTCGATGTCCCATCATTGTACAACAGTTGATAAATTGTGTTTCCTTCCCAACGTGCGCCACGACCTAGTCCTGGAGTCTCTTCTCCCATGACGCGACGGCAAAAAGTATCGGTACAGACCATCAGTACAAAGTCCGCTTCTCGAATCTGCTTTTCCGTCCACCGAGGCCAACCTTCAGGAGGGGAAAATTCGTAGTACTGGTCAATAATACAGTCTATTCCCTCATACCGTAGGCGATCTGATAGCTCCAATACCCGATCTTTATGTTCAGGTGAGTCATGGCTATAGCTAATAAATACTTTGGGGGGATTGGTTTCCTGGTTTGACATTTCCCGGTGGAGGGTGAACTGTTTCTTCTGTTTAGCCTAACTTATTTCTCTTACAAACAGTGGGTTAGTCGGAAAAATTTAGTTCAGGAATTGAGCGATCGCAAATTTCGTAGGGTGGGCAAATTACAGCTCTTCGACCATTGGACTGATCAATTACCCTTTTTTTGCCCACCAATCCAATTTGACACTCCCCATGCTTCCACTTAGCTATCAGCTATCAGCTTTTTGAACGATTTTATGATAGGAAAATGTACGCACATATATATGAAGGTAAAAAGCGAGCAAGATGTTTGCGCTACGCGCTAGCATCGCTTACGCACTACCATTATTCGTGTGTACTTTTTTCTAGCATGGCACAGCTAAAAGTGTAGGTTGGGTCGAGGCAACGAGACCCAACACTTCATCAGTGGGCTATGTTGGGTCACGAAGAAAGCTCTACCCAACCTACATCTATTGAAGATTATCGAGATGGTCGAATATCATATAGAGTGCTCACATTGGTAGCCCACATTCTGCACCCTAACTGGCACAATCGGTATTTTCATAATCCCTTATTGATAACATTGAGTTGTGAATCAAGCACCGAGACAACCATGCCTACCCTATCCCTTCCTTACCCAGACGACTTACTGGTTACCTCAGGCCAATCACCCCAAGCCTTAGAAGCCGAACTAACATTTTTACTCGCTGTTAAACTATTCGAGTTACGCCGACTGTCTTTGGGTAAAGCTGCCGACTTTTGCCGTATGAATAAACTACAATTTATGTACGAACTCGGACGGTTACAGATTCCGGTAATCAACCTAGATGATGACCAAATTGCTGATGAGTTGAGCGATGAATAGTGCCGCCATTATTGCTGATAGCAGTCCACTGATTGCTCTAGCCATTATCGAACAACTAGAACTTTTACCCCAGCTTTATCAGCGTATCTTGCTTCCCCCTGCTGTATGGGATGAAGTTACCATTCAAGGTGCAGGCTTACCAGGAGCAAAAGCAGTTAGTCAGATAAAGTGGCTTGAGATTCAAGCGCCTGAACCCATTATTTTAGAGCCGTTATCTATCCTAGTTGATCGAGGAGAAGCCGAAGCAATTGCCTTATCTCAGTCTATTCCAGATAGCACACTTCTGCTAGACGATGCTCAAGCACGACGAGTGGCAGGACGTTTAGGAATTAGACTAGTTGGGACACTTGGCATTTTACGTCGAGCTAAAAAAGCAGGTTTGATTACAGAAATTAAAGTCTACATTGAGCAGTTGCGCAGTAACGGAATTTATATTCACTCCAGCCTTATTGAAGCTGTACTCCGTGATGTAGGTGAAATCAGCTAAAAATCTCTGTGTTTTCTGTACCTGGTGTAGACCGTTTTAACATTTATAGTATCTACAGGCGCACACATTTTCCATTACTAGCTATAATAGCAAAAAACACAAGTGATTGCAAATTTCGTAGGGTGGGCAAATTGCAGATCTTCGACCATTGGACTGATCAATTACCCATTGAGTGCCCACCAATCCAATTTGACTATTCATCTCTCTAGATCTAGCATATGTTTGGCAACTTTGGGTTCTTGATTTGACCAAGGTTCCAGTGATGTACCCTTATTAATGCTCTTTTAAGCATTAGTAGCTTAGAGGCAAATATTCAATACGGTCTGGGAACGTTGGATTCTTGAGCGACTACCAATTTATCTCACCTCTTCCGCACAGCCTTTTAGACCCGTCTGTTTACACGGTAGACTCAAATCCCAACTCTGTCCACAATTCATTCACTTCATTTGGTGACCACACAACTGGAACAGGGAATATGATGAGCATGAACGATTGAAAAAAAATTAGCACATTGAACATTTTGGGTGACAGAGCTATCTGCACAAACAGTTATTGATAACATTGAGTGGTGTATCAAGCACCGAAACAAATATGCCTACCCTATCCCTTCCTTACCCAGACGACTTACTGGTTACCTCAGGCAAATCACCTCAAGCCTTAGAAGCAGAACTAACATTTTTACTCGCTGTTAAACTATTCGAGTTACGCCGACTGTCTTTGGGTAAAGCTGCCGACTTTTGCCGTATGAATAAACTACAATTTATGTACAAACTCGGACGGTTACAAGTTCCGGTAATCAACCTAGATGATGACCAAATTCCTGATGAGTTGAGCGATGAGTAGTGCCGCCATTATTGCTGATAGTTGGGTTTAACGTTCGCGTAGCGTCGGTCAAAGGAGAAGTGAATCCCAACGCAAAACACTCGGATGTTGGGTTACGCTGCCGCTACACCCAACCTACTTATTCCCTCATTCTAGGTGTAATTCTTTGAGTAAGAAACCACAAAGACACAAAGTTCACAAAGGCAAATCGTCGCTCGTTACTCATCCTTGTACTCCCTTAATCCTGCATCCCACTCCCCCTCGCTCTTTGAGACTTTTTTGAGCTGTAACTGTGGGACTGAAAATTACTTGGTTCACTACCTGATAGTCCCTAACCATCAAAGCCTCAAATTCTTGTTCCTTTTCTTTTGGTCCTCCGTTCGTTATATAATAATCCAAGCCATCTTTTCCTTCGACAAACTCGCCGTTGAAGAAGTTGTACATCATATCTTTTTCTAGTTTCTCTCGAATCACCTGGATACCTGCTTCTTCGAGATCCTTGGCCGCTGCTTCCTCTAGTCCAGATTGTAATTTTAGCTTCGTTGCCATTTTCTCTGTTGTGAGGCAAGGAACCATTTGAGCCATCTCGATCGCGTCTTGAAGATCGGCGCTGCTGTCGTTTAAGATCACAATACCGTTGCCGATAAATAGCAAGCCCATATCCAGATGAAATTTACCTGGCTGTTCTACACAGATAACTTGATCCAGGGTTTCTAGACCAAAATCCTCGCAGATGATTTGCCTCACATTGTTGTAATCTAGTTGGTAGACTGAGGCTGTTGTCGCGATCGCATCTTTGCCGATGAGCAGTACTGGTTTACCGGTGGCGTCCTCTCCTGTGATCATATTCCCACCTTCGATATAGGCTCTAATATGAGCTACTTGTTGGCCTTTTGCTTGGGCTACATGCTCTAATGCTGTTCCTGTCTCGCTAGCATTAACCCTGACTCCTAAAGGAATCCACAAGTCGTCTTCTTCTAAGGCTTCTTCTAAATTCTCCTGGGTGAGCATTCCTTGCCACCTATGCCTCCTCCCTTCTGTCATCCCCCATTCGAGCAGTTCATCATTGAATGGTTTGAGTACAGCTACCTTTCCATTTTCCAGGTATTCCACACTGTCTTCTGCCCATTTCCACACTGGTTTCTGGCTGAGGGTGATGTGGTATTCTAGACCTTTGTATTTGTTTTGGTTAAGTTCCTGGTCAAGATCTTCTCGACTTATCCCGTAAGTCAAGATTTCCAGACGCAATCCGAGTTCTTTTGCTGTTTGGGCAAAGAACCACAAGTGCTCTATTTCTGTCTCGACTAGTTCACCTGTTTGGCTGCGGGTATAGTTCACCTGTAGAACCCTTGTCCTGCCACTTGGGGTCTTTTTCTGGGGAAGAGCACTTCCTGTATCTACAGGCAGGAGCATTTCCCTGATTGTTGGGTCATAACTCACCATTCGCCCATTTTAAAATAATTCCTAGAACTGTAATTGAAAAGTATAGATGAGCCCAGGGGTGCTGGCTATCCTACCATAAGACATCTCATATAATGAGCATTTCATTGACCTGCGGTTTGCTGTGTGACTTTGTTGGTCAGCCTTAACATTAATTCACTCGGAAGGTGCAATATGTTGCACAGTAGCTAGCTCACCATACCACATCAAGGGAATTTGAATTAATGCACTATGCTAGGCCCTAAGTGCAGCTATACCTGCAGTACTTCGCCTCCTGTTTGTCCAACACAAACAGGAGAATTCCTGGACTCACGAGACTCTTGCTTGACTAAACCAGCCATTGCAGCTAACTGCAATTCCATAAAAGCTCTCAAATCCTCTGAAGCATACTTGGTCTGTAGAAGCTGCCGCAGTTGATCTTCAGCTTCTAAGCTTAGGTAGCCAGTGGTGAGTGCTTGGTGAACTATCTCACGAATTAGAATCATCTTCTACACCCCTGTTAGGTTGACTGAAGCCAGAGCAAATCTGGCGAGTATGATACTTACTTCTCAGTTATTTGACGGTGATTTTATGAAAAAAACGCCCCCTATTTATAATAGTTTACACTATAGATGGCTATTTTAATAAAAGTTTAATCTTCTTAAGAGATTATTGAGTATAATTAGCATTTAGCATTCAGCTTGGTTGATAGCTGAATGCTAAATGCTGAATCGCTGATAGCTGATCAGGACAGACGAACCACTAAGAGCCAATAGCCGAAAGCTGCTTGCTGAAGAAAGCCTCCCGCACCTGTTGAGCAATTTGGGGACTGGTTAGACATAAGTCAGCTTTGGATTCATCTGGTTTGGCATGGTCTACTAGTTTATCTGGTATGCCAAAGCGCTTAACTAGAGCCAAGACCTGGTTATCTAGTAGTGCTTCGGCTACAGCTGAACCGAATCCTCCCATCAGACAGCCTTCTTCTAAGGTTACCACTTTACCAATTTTTTCCGCTAGAGGTAGGATTAACTCCGTATCCAGAGGCTTGACAAAACGAGCATTAACCACAGTAGCTTCAATACCATGCTCACTGAGAATTTCTGCTACTTGCATGGCAGGGTAAACCATGGCACCATAACCAAGTAACAACAGGTCGTCACCGTTACGCAGGATTTCTCCCTTCCCAATAGGTAGTGGTTCCCAGCCTTCCTCCATTAGGGGAACTCCATAACCATTACCGCGAGGATATCGCATTGCAATTGGTCCATCAGTGTAGTTAACACCAGTAACAACCATGCGTTGTAATTCTGCTTCATCTTTGGGAGCCATGACTACCATGTTGGGAATGCAGCGCAGATAAGCAATATCGTACATTCCCTGGTGAGTGGGACCATCAGCACCAACAATCCCGGCTCTGTCCATACAGAAAAAGACTGGCAGGTTTTGGATACAAACGTCGTGAATAATTTGGTCGTAGGCCCGTTGCAGGAAAGTAGAGTAAATGGTAGCCACTGGCTGCATCCCCTCACAAGCTAGTCCAGCTGCGAGAGTAACGGCATGTTGTTCAGCAATACCCACATCAATGTACTGCTTGGGCAGTTTTTCTTGCAGTTTAGTCAAACCTGTCCCAGTTGCCATCGCCGCCGTGATACCGATGATTTTGGGGTTATTTTCCGCCAGTTTTACTAAAGTGTGAGCAAAGACCTTGGAGTAGCCAGGAGGTTTAGGTTTACTAGCAGGTAAAGCCTTTCCGGTGGCAAGGTCAAAGGGACTTTGAGCATGATAGCCGACTTGATCTGCTTCTGCGATCGCATAGCCTTTGCCTTTGGTGGTTACCACATGTACCAGCACCGGACCTTCATAGCTGTGTGCGGCATGAAAGGTGTTAATTAAATCTTGTAGGTTGTGACCATCTACTGGGCCCATGTAGGTAAACCCTAGTTCTTCAAATACTGCTCCTACCTTCGGCACTGCTAGACGCTTCATCCCTTCTTTAACTCGCTGCAACTCTGGGGATAAAGACTCACCAAAAAAGGGCAGATTTTTGAACTGTTCCTCCAAATTATCTGCCAGAAACTGCATCGGTGCACTCAGCCGCACTTTGTTGAGAGAACGAGAAATAGCACCAACATTAGGAGAAATCGACATTTCATTGTCGTTGAGCACTACCAATAATTTGGTATTGGGCAAATGACCGGCATGGTTAATTGCTTCTAAAGCCATTCCCCCAGTCAGAGCACCATCACCGATTACTGCTACTACTTTAAAGTTTTCCCCTTTGAGATCCCGAGCCATAGCCATGCCCAAAGCTGAAGAAATACTAGTAGAAGCATGACCAGCGCCAAAGTGATCGAATTTACTCTCACAGCGTTTTAGGTAACCGGCAACCCCATCCTTTTGCCGCAGAGTATGGAATTGGTGATACCGTCCTGTGAGCATTTTATGAGGGTAAGCCTGGTGACCAACATCCCAGGTAACTTTATCCCGGTCAAGGTCAAGAGTCTGATATAAGGCGATGGTTAATTCTACAACACCCAACCCTGGACCGAGGTGACCTCCACTAGTAGCTACCGTTTGCAGGTGCTTTTCCCGAATTTGGCGAGCAATTTGCTCTAGTTGAGGAATAGACAGACCATGCAATTGGTTTGGATGAGTAATTTCACTTATATTCATACCAATGTACTGTTTGAATTGCTACTGGATTCTATTTATCCTGGTAATGGTCACTCAATCAACTATATTTAGTTCTTTCTTTACATTATTATTTCGTTACACAACTCTAGTTGTTTCTCCATCAGTAAGGTGAACTAGTTGCTGCATTCAGCCAAAAAGCCAACAGCTGACAGCTATCAGCTGTCAGCTGAAGAGCCGATTTATCTTGGTGAAGGCTGAGCTTTAGCCTCATCCCGTGAGTAGCACAGGGGCAAAATGGTTAGACAGTGGGTAAAGGTGTCCAACCTTTAGATAACATTTACCAGCTACTTGAATTTTCATTCTTCAGCCTTAGTCTGTTCTGAATAATCAGAATTTGTGTCATCTGTTCGAGAACTGCTACCATCCTTCGGAGGTCTGTTGCCATACCGCCGGTTCCTAGAGAAACGAC